>NZ_JAQUHV010000014.1:25020-64284 GCF_028681615.1 Sulfuricurvum sp. | reverse complement strand
GAGAAGCAATTCATATTTTTGGCCGTATCGTAGCATTTGCAGATGTACTCGATGCTATCAGTAGTACACGAGCTTATAAAAAAGGATGGCCACTAAATGATATATTTGCCCATATTAAATCTGAACGCGGAAAACATTTTGATCCAAAAATAGTCGATCTTTTTTTCGATAATTTCTCCCTCTTTTTGGACATCAAAGAAAAACACGATAATATCATTTAAAGAGTGGCGATTCAGAAAGTGTATGTTATGTACAATGTGTAAGTGAAGAAATACAATTGTATAATTGAGATATATTAGATAAGGAATACAGTTGAATCACGATAGCGCGTTAAATGAAAGAGCATTGTATTATCATGAGTATCCAAAAGCAGGAAAAATTGCAACTGAAATTACAAAAACATTTGTCACGCAGGATGATTTGAGTTTGGCCTACTCTCCCGGTGTTGCCGCACCGTGTTTGGAGATCCAAAAAAATCCGGATGACGCCTATCGTTATACGTCAAAAGGAAGTCTTGTTGCCGTTATTTCCAACGGAACAGCGGTATTGGGTCTGGGAAATCTCGGTGCGCTCGCTTCTAAACCGGTGATGGAAGGCAAAGCAATCCTCTTTAAGAAATTCGGAGGTCTTGATTCATACGATATTGAGGTGGATGAAACCGATATCGAGCGTTTTTGCGATACGGTTGCGGCGATTGCTCCGACATTCGGAGGGATTAATCTCGAAGACATCAAAGCTCCCGAGTGTTTTGAGATCGAGCGGCGTCTTATCGAACGTCTCGACATCCCCGTAATGCATGATGATCAGCACGGTACGGCAGTCATTTCCTTGGCGGGCATTATGAACGGATGCCAAGTGACCGGGCGCTCGTTGGAATCGATCCGGGTCGTGATCGTAGGAGCCGGTGCGGCGGCAATCAGCTGCGGACGGATTTATCGTTTTATGGGAGTCCGTGAGATCTATATGTCCGATTCAAAAGGGCTGATCCATGCCGGACGAAGCGATCTCAATGCGCAAAAGCTCGAATTTGCAGCACCGGAGGGGATGAATTTGAGAAGTGCGTTTGAAAATGCCGATGTGGTTGTCGGGCTTTCGGCACCGGGGAGTTTTACGTTAGAGGATATCGCATGTATGGCGCCTGAGCCGATCATTTTTACCCTTGCCAATCCGGTTCCGGAACTTTTTCCAGAAGATGTCCGCTCTGCGCGTCCCGATGCCATTGTCGCGACCGGACGAAGCGATTATCCGAATCAGGTGAATAACGTCCTCGGTTTTCCGTTTATTTTTCGCGGTGCGATGGATGTACGTGCCAAAACGATTAATATGGAGATGAAAGTGGCAGCTTCTCAGGCATTGGCGGCATTGGCGCGTGCGGAAATACCGGAATATCTTAATACGATCTATAAAACCGAGTTGAGTTTCGGAAAAGAGTACATCATCCCAAAACCGTTCGATAAACGGCTGATCGTCGAAGTCTCGGCGAGTGTGGCGGAAGCAGCGGTAAAAAGCGGTGTGGCACGTGTGGAAAATTTTGATTTGGAACACTACAAAATTGATCTGGCAAAACGGTTGGATTAGAGTTGAAACAATGACTAAAACAGTGGACAATGATCTGAAATTTATTCTGTTGGGCGGGTTTTTTCTCATTGCTTTATTGATCTACACGGGTTTGCACGCGTATGATTTTTTGACATGGTGCATGGAAGTTGCCCCCGTGATAATCGCATTGCCGATTTTAGCGGCTACCTATCGAACGTTTCCTCTGACGTCATTGCTCTATTGGGTTATCTTGCTTCATTCGATCGTTCTGATTTTTGGAGGAATGTATACGTATGCCCGTGTTCCGCTCGGATTTGAGATTGCACAGTGGCTCAATCTGACGCGAAATCCGTATGATAAAATCGGTCATTTTATGCAGGGTTTCGCTCCGGCTTTGATTGCACGTGAGATCTTGATTCGCGGAAATTACATCAACGGACGGCGGATGTTGAACTTTATCGTTATCTGTATCGTACTTGCGATCAGTGCGTCGTATGAACTGATCGAGTGGGGAGCGGCTGTATGGATGGGGCAGGGTGCAGATGAGTTTTTGGGAACTCAGGGTGATATCTGGGATACGCAATCGGATATGTTTTTTGCCCTGATCGGAAGCAGTGTCGCTATCGGTTTTCTTTCCGGTTTTCACGACAAATTGATTAAAAAAGTGGGTCAAAATGAAAATTCTCGTTGATGCGGACGCATTTCCCAATGCCCTCAAAGAGATATTGCTTCGTGCAGTGTTGAAACGGAAGATTACGACCGTTTTTATTGCTAACAAGCGGATCGGAATCCCCGATGTTGAGCATGTATCGATGGAGGTCGTTGCACAGGGGCCTGATGAAGCCGATCACCGTATTGCCGAACTGTGCGAACCGAAAGATCTGGTGATCACCGCCGATATTCCGCTGGCAGATCGGATCGTCACCATCGGAGCGGTAGCACTCGATCCGCGCGGAACGATCTACGATGAAAACAACATCAAACATCTCTTAGCGATGCGGAATCTGATGGAAGAACTTCGCAATAATGGGGAGATCACGGGAGGTCCCTCTGCAATCGGGGAAAAAACGGTGCGCTTATTTGCGGACGGACTGAATAAATTACTCTCAAAGCGGATTTAAAAGCTCCCCTTTACCCTCGAAACACTATAATCTACTTACTTTTTTTCAAGGCATTTTTTTATGAGTACTGTCCCTCCGTTTACCCATCTGCATCTTCATACCGAATACTCCCTTCTCGACGGCGCGAACAAGATTTCCGCATTGGCGGCGCGTGTCAAAGAACTCGGGATGACCTCGGTCGCGATGAGCGATCACGGGAATATGTTCGGAGCGATCGATTTTTATCAGCAGATGAGAGGAGCCGGACTCAAACCGATTATCGGGATGGAAGCCTACATCCATAACGGCGAAGATTTAGGGGATAAAACAATCAAACAGCGTTTTCACGTTTGTTTGTTTGCCAAAAACGAGGCAGGTTATAAAAACCTGATGTACCTCTCTTCCCAAGCCTATATCAACGGTTTTTACTACTTTCCCCGCATCAACAAACAGCTGTTACGAGAAAACAGCGAGGGGATCATTTGTACCTCTGCGTGCTTGCAGGGAGAGGTAAACTGGCATCTCAATACCAACAGTGAACGTAACGTCAAAAACGGGGCAGGGGGCTACGAAGAAGCCAAACGGATCGCGTTGGAGTATAAAGAGATTTTCGGGGATGATTTTTACATGGAGATCATGCGCCACGGGATTGCCGATCAGCTGTTTATCGATGAGCAGGTGATCAAAATTTCCCAAGAAACGGGGATCAAACTCGTCGCGACCAACGACACCCACTACACGTATGCCGACGATGCACAGTATCACGAAGCGTTCATGTGTATCGGAATGAATAAACTCTACGACGATCCCAAACGTATGCGCCACTCCGTCCATGAGTTTTACATCAAATCACCCGAACAGATGGCACGGCTGTTTGCCGATATCCCCGAAGCACTCTATAACACGCAGGAGATTGTCGATAAATGTCAGTTGGAACTGAAACTGGGAAATCCGACACCGCCGAATTTCAAATTTACCACCGAATACGCCCTCGAAGAGGGATTGGAAATTGCGGAAGACTCCGAATACTTTATCCATCGATGCCGTATCGGACTGGAAATGCGGCTCGAACACGTTCCTGCTGAACGCCATCAGGAGTATCGTGACCGCTTAGAGTTCGAGATGCAAGTGATCAATCAGATGAAATTCCCCGGCTACATGCTGATCGTTTGGGACTTCGTACGCGAAGCGAAACGGATGGGGATTGCCGTCGGACCGGGACGCGGATCGGCAGCGGGAAGTCTCGTCGCCTACTCTTTGGAGATTACCGACATCGATCCGATGAAATACGATCTCCTTTTTGAGCGTTTCCTCAATCCGGAACGGGTATCGATGCCCGATATCGATATGGACTTTATGCAGGCGCGCCGCGGTGAAATTATCGACTACGTCGTCCGTAAATACGGGCGTGAGCAGGTCGCACAGATCATCACATTCGGTTCGTTGTTAGCCAAAGGGGTTATCCGCGACGTTGCACGGGTACTTGAAATGCCGCTTTCTCAGGCCGATATGATGGCCAAACTGATTCCCGATGAACTGGGGATTACTCTAAACGGTAAAACCAAAGGGGGCGAGTTCAAACCCGGAGCGTTCCAAAAAGAGCCGAAAATTCAGGAATTGATCGAGTCGGATACGCAGGCAGCTCGGGTATGGGAATTTTCCAAAAAGCTTGAAGGACTCAAACGCAATGCGGGGATGCACGCAGCGGGAGTCGTTATCTCTAACGAACCGTTATGGAAGAAAACCCCGATCTACAAACCTTCCGGTGAGGAGACGTTTGTCACCCAGTATTCACTTAACTATCTCGAAGATATCGATTTGATTAAATTCGACTTCTTGGGACTTAAAACGCTCGATGTTATCGATAACGCGATCAAACTGATCAAAAAGCGTTATGACGTGGATGTTAACTGGCATAAAATCGATGAGAATGACCCGAAAGTATACGAGATCATCCAAAGCGGCGACACGATCGGGATGTTCCAGATTGAGAGCTCGGGGATGCAGGATCTAAATCGCCGTCTTAAACCGAGTTTGTTTGAGGATTTGATTGCGGTACTTGCCCTCTATCGTCCGGGGCCGATGGAATCGGGAATGCTCGATGACTTTATCGAACGTAAACACGGTCGTCAGGCGATCAGCTATACCTTCCCGTCGATGGAACCGATCCTCAAACCGACTTATGGGGTTATCGTATACCAAGAGCAGGTCATGCAGATCGTACAAACGGTCGGTGGCTTCAGCCTCGGCGGGGCGGATATCGTTCGTCGTGCGATGGGGAAAAAGAAAATCGAAGAGATGCAAAAGTACAACAAAGAGTTCTCTGAGGGGGCACAGAAACAGGGGCTGGATTATAAAAAAGCTTCGGAACTCTTTGACCTGATCGAGAAATTCGCCGGCTACGGATTCAATAAATCCCACTCGGCGGCGTACGCGATGGTCACGTTCCAAACCGCATGGCTCAAAACTTACTATCCGCAAGAGTTTATGGCGGCTCTCCTCACATCAGAGAAAGACAATACCGATAAAGTCGTCAAATACATCGATGAAGCCAAACGGATGAAAATCTTCCTCGGTGCTCCCGATATCAACCACTCACAGCTCGAATTCTCCGCGATCAATAAAGACGGACAGGATCAGATTCTCTTCGGTCTCGGAGCGATCAAAGGGGTCGGTGAAGCGGCAGTCGAATCGATCCTCGAAGCACGTGCCGAAGGTGAGTTCAAAGATATTCAGGATTTCATCAACCGCATCGAGCCACAAAAAGTGAACAAACGGGTGATCGAGTGTATCATCAAAGCGGGGGGGCTGGACCATTTCGGATATTCTCGCCGTGCGCTCCTAGAACAGGTTGAAACTCTCGTAGAGACGGCAAAAAAAGGCTCATCTTTGAAAAAAGATGCCCAATTCAGCCTTTTTGGAGATGATGAAGAGGTGACGGCGGTTGAGCTAACCCTCAAAAATATGGACGAATTTGATCTTAAAACGCTCCTTGATTTCGAGAAAGACACCCTCGGCTTTTACGTCTCTGGTCATCCTCTCGATAATTTCCGCGATCAAATCGATGCCATCAACTATACTCTCTCTTCCGAGGTTGAAAATATCGAAGACGGTTCGAGTGCCATATTTATCGGAAAAGTCGAAGAGATCACCAAAAAAATGTCGAAAAAAGGGTCACAGTTCGGACTGGTCAGCCTCATGGACTTCCACGGAAATATCGAGGTGATGCTCTTTAGCGACAAACTCGAAGAGCTGGAGAAAATGGACTTGGACGAACCGATCGCGTTCAAGGTCAAGGTGACCCACACCGAAATGTTTACCCGCATCAGCGTAACCAAAATCATGACCCTCGCCGAAGCGAAAAAAGAGGCGAAAAAAGTAGAGACGAAGATCGTCGAAGCACCGCAGGAACCGTTGCTGCTCCGCATCCGTCTCAGTGAAAACCTCGAATCACTCGAAAAGCTCTACACCCTGATCCGACGTCATCCGGGACGTCGCCCGATCAAACTCACGATTGTCTCAAAACTGTGTGACGTTGTGATTGATTCGGCGATACGGGTTGATAATAAGGTGATAGAAGAGTTAAGTGCGTTGGAAGATGTGGATGTGGTTTAAGTATTAGGAATTTTAATGAATACACAATATGTTCTTAGAACAAATGCTTTTGATTGTTCTGAGGAAATAGTTTTGTCAGAAATTGAGTATTTAGAATGTAAAGAATCAAAAATCAAACTTTCTGAAATGTTTTCAATTGAAGAAAAATATCATATCATCATTAATAATTATTCGGATTTTGAGAAAAGTGTTTTAAATATTTCTCTCTTGAATGAAATTAATAGAGGTGGGTATTATCAAGAGTTTTATGAGTTTAAATCAGAATTAAATACAAAAATAATAAATATTTTAACTTCTACAAGATTGTATATAGATAGTTTAGAGACACATGTAAGTGAGATATTCAATGATAAAAAAATCAAAGAATTAGTTAAATCTTATAAATATCAAGAATATGATGAAAAAATTCATTATAGATTTATGGAAGCATTTAGAAATTATCTTCAGCATTCAGGTATGGCTGTACATCGATTATCATTAGCTGGTCGGTGGAAAGAAGATAAATCTAAAAGGGAAATGTATATAGATATTTATGCCCAAAAAGATTTATTAGATGCAAAATTTAAAGCAAGTGTTTTAGATGAAATGACTAATGAAATTGATCTTAAAGAATATATACGAAACTATATTGATTCAATTGGTGTAATACATTCTAAAATAAGAGACTTGGTGTCATCTACTATTGATAATGCCAGAAACAATTTAGAATTAATGCATACTCGTTATCAAAAACAATATAATGTAAATACAGTTTCCTTATCGATCATCCAATTGGAAAACAATAAAAATGTTGAAACGATACCAATTTTATTAGAATGGGATGATATAAGAAAAAATTTACAAAAACGATACTATGTTCCAACTCATCATAGTAATGTAAGTATTATTTCATAAAATATGGGTTTGACAAAACGTACGCTTTTCGGTACGATTTGTTTATAAGGAGCACCTATGACAAAAGTTATAACTGCCTCTCAAGCTCGATCTGACATCTATAATCTCATCGACGAGACGGCACAGAGCCACGAACCGATCATTATCACAGGTAAACGCCATAACGCCGTTATGGTCTCTCAAGAGGACTGGAAAGCGATAGAAGAGACGTTATATCTCACCTCTATCCCAAACATGGCACAATCCATTACCGAAGCCATGAATGCCCCCGACAGCGAATTTAGCGAAACGGTCGAATGGTAGAGTACAAAATCCTCTACAGCAAAGAGGCTCAAAAAGATGCAAAAAACCTCTCTGCGGCAGGATTAGCCGATAAGGCAAAAGAGCTGATCGAGATAATCAAATGCAATCCGTTCCAAACGCCTCCGAGTTATGAAAAGCTCGTCGGAAATCTCAGCGGAGCCTATTCTCGTCGTATCAATATCAAGCACCGTTTGGTGTATCAGGTGATCGAAGAGACGAAGACGGTGAGAATTTTGCGGATGTGGAGCCATTATGGAGAATAATCACTTATCAAGGAATTATAATGCGCGAATTTAACGAAGAACTGATCCAATTTATCGATGCTTCCCCGACTCCGTTTCATGCGGTAGCATGGCTGGCAAAGATGTTGGAGTGTCATGGCTTTATCCGACTCGAAGAAGATCAGGTTTGGAACCTCGAAGAGGATAAGGATTATTACGTTACTCGCAACGATTCTTCGATTATCGCATTCACCTATCCTCCGTGTGCCGAAAAAGGGTACACCATTGTCGGTGCGCATACCGACTCGCCTCATCTGCGTCTCAAACCGAATCCTCTGACGAGTGTAGCAGGTGTTAAACGGCTCGGCGTTGAGCCTTACGGCGGAGTATTGCTCAATCCGTGGTTTGACCGGGATCTCTCATTGGCGGGGCGTGTGGTGTATCTGGAGGGGGATGTACGACGTGAAGCGCTTATCAACATCGCTTCTCCTATCGCTGTTATCCCTTCACTGGCGATTCACCTCGATCGTGATGCGAATACGTCACGTACGGTCAACGCACAAACCGATATCGTTCCGATCATTGCGACCGGAGAAATCGATTTCGAGCAATTCATCCTCACTCAAATTCGAGAAGACACCACTGGGTTGACTTTGTTGGCCCATGAGCTCAGTTTTTACGATTCCCAAAAAGGCTCTTTTGTCGGAGTGAACGAAGAGTTTATCACCTCTGCGCGTTTGGACAATCTACTGAGTTGTTATGTTGGGATGAGTGCGTTGATGGAGACGTCGTATCCGATGATTGTTGCCTGCATGGATCACGAAGAGGTGGGAAGCGATTCGCATGTCGGTGCAGGAGGGACTTTTTTGGAAGAGACTTTGCGCCGAATCGCGGGAGAGTCATTTACTACCCTTATGCGCCGTTCAGTGATGGTGTCATGTGACAACGCCCATGCACAGCATCCGAATTTTCCGTCCAAACATGATAGCGAACATGCTCCGATACTCAATCAGGGTGTTGCGATCAAAATCAATTCAAATCAGCGTTATGCGACCAGTTCACGTACGATGGGGCGCTTTGTGCAATGTGCGCATTCACTGCACGTACCGACGCAGACGTTTGTGACGCGCAGCGATTTGGGATGCGGTTCGACGATCGGGCCGATAACGTCGACACGTCTCGGGGTGGAAACGATTGATGTGGGGGTTCCTACACTTGCTATGCACTCGATTCGTGAGCTTTCCGGTGTCAATGACGCGTACGGGCTCTATCGCATTTTAATGCATCTGGGCGACTTCTGATGAGTGATACGATTTCTCCCAGTGAGCTAAAAGCCCTTATCGATCAAACGTACAAGGTCGAAGAAGAATACGTGGCATTGCGCCAATCATATGAGTTTCTGCAATCGACGATTGAGCAGGTGATCGAATTTCTTCCCAATGCGATTTGGATCGTTGAACCAGACGGTTCGATCTTTCTGCAAAATTCACAGGCAAAAGAGCTTGACTCTTTATTTGAGACACTTCGCTACGGAGAAGAGGACTACGAAGTAAACTTCAAAGAACGCTCCTTCCTGATCAAATCAGCACACCACAATGAAAAGCATCTTTTGAGCGCAACGGATATCACGGAACAAAAACGGAAAGAAAATCTCGCCACAATGGGGCAAATGGCGGCTCATCTCTCCCACGAAATCCGTAACCCGATAGGCTCTATCGCGCTGCTTGCATCCACGCTGATCAAGAGGGTACTGCCTGAAAATCGTCCTATCGTGGAAGAGATTCAAAAATCGCTGTATCGTATTGAGCGGATTATCAAAGCGACTCTGATGTTTTCAAAAGGGGTCAGTGCGCAAAAAAACGCTCTCAAATGGTGGCAAATCCGTGAAGCACTGCAAAGTGCTATCGGCTATTACAGCTATGCCAAACCAATTGAGTTTATCTTCCCTGAGGAAGATTTTGATCTCATAGGGGATTTGGATCTGCTGAGTATGCTCTTTTCCAATTTTGTCTTTAATGCGATCGATGCGATTGAGCTGGATGAAGAAGATGAGGGTACGATCGAAATTGTCCATCATCAAGAGGGACCTGTGCATACTTTCGAAATTTATGATTCCGGTATTGAGATCGAGAATAAAAAGTGGCTGTTTGAGGCATTTAAAAGTACCAAAGAACGCGGGAACGGCTTGGGGCTGGTATTGGCTAAGAACATTGCCGAATCGCACGGAGGCGAGATAACGTTATGCGAGGGAACCCGAAAAGGATTTCGTATTACCCTCTCATCCTAACGGTTTTGGTTCGCTGATATAATACCCTTGCAAATAGTCGATTCCGAGTTCGTTGCATTTGTTGTAGACGGCTTCGGAATGGACGAATTCTGCGACCGTTTTAAGTCCCAAACGTTTAGAGAACTCTGTGATTGCGATAAGGACGGTTTGCGCATTCGGATCGTTATCGATGTTACGGATCAAAGAACCGTCGATTTTTAGAATATCGACATCCAGCTGCAAGATGTGGGCAAAGTTCGAATAGCCCGTACCGAAATCATCGATTGCAATCCGACAGCCGTATTGTTTTACTTCTGCGATAAACGTTGAGACCTCTTGGTAATTTTCTATCCCTTCACTCTCCAAGAGTTCAAAAATCAACCGTTTTGCATGTGCAGAGGTACGGAGTTTATGGATTATAAATTCTTTTGTAGGTTTGTCGAAAATATCATCTACGGAGAGGTTGATGGAGTAATGATGGGAAGTACTCTCCAACATTTTGAACACTTCAGTTACGACGAATTGGGAAATTAACGGATAAAGGCGCGATTGTTTTGCAGCAGGGAGGAAATAGCTCGGCGGGATCGTCGAACCGTTGCTGTCAATCATACGAATAAGCGCTTCATACTCGACAATATCTCCGTTTTTAGGATCGATGATTGGCTGATAATAGAGACAAAAACGTTTTTCTTCGATCGCTTCTTTAACTTTTTTACTCCAGAAAATATTATTTTGATACTCTTGTTTGATTTGCATCGTTTCATCATAGAGCATATAGCTGAGGTGCCTTTTTTTAGCCGCTTTCAGAGCCATATCGGCATTAGCCAAAAGACTGTTCGTATTGCGGCTGCGCATTGAGATATCCATTCCCATCGTTAAAGCGACATAGATGCTGGCACCGTGTACATCATAATATTTGGATTGCAGATAGTGAACAATATCGGTACGTGAGACTTCGAGCTGCAGAGAACTCATAGGTTCTGTAATAACAATGGCGTATTCATCCGACGGCATTTTATAGAGTTTCATCGGGTATTTTTGAATGGCTTCATGGATCGATCGGCTCAATGCCAAGAGGGTTTCATCTCCGATTGCATGGCCGTAAAAGTCATTGATCTCTTTAAAATTATCGATATTTAATAAAATAAGCGCGTAAAAACGGGTAGAGTGGATGTCTCGGATTAGGGCATTACGGTTAGGAAGAGACGTAAGATGATCGGTATGGAGCTGATGCTCCAACTTGTGATTCAGTTCCCGGGTGATTTTGGCATCACGGTCGATGCGGCGAATTAAAATTCTAAACCCGAAATGAAGTACGATGGCTACAACCGTGAGTAAAATAAGACTTATGATCAGAAGATTGCGTATCTCTGCATTGTACTCTTTAACGTCATTGGTAATATCGAACGCGCAAATCATCATTGCGATCGTCTCATTTTGATAATTGCTTAGAGAACGTGACGCGATGACATAATCCAAATTATTGATTTCGTATCGATTGCTTTGATGGAAACTAAATGTTGAAGGAAGATGCTCAAATAGAGGGTCATTGGATGAGACGAGTGAAAATCCGCTGTAGCTGATTTTTTGATCATCCGGCAATACCATTTTAAGTTTTTGGGTATTGAACGCGATAGCACTTTTGATCCCGGAATGGACATCAAGTCGTTTTTGGACTCGATCGATTTTAGCTACCGTTTGGATAATCCCTATGAAGGTGTCGTTTTTGAAGATAGGGATGATAGTGACCAACGCAACGTCATAGATGGTGACGTCCAAGGAGGTAATCGGTTTTTTGGTTTTAAGGGCATAGGCCAAAAGAGGCCGTTTTTTAAGAATATTGTCTCCGTATTTTTGGGGATCTTGCATCCGTAAAAAATGGGCGCCGTCTGCTCCGACAAACCCGCTCATATCGATTTCTCCCCGTCTTTTCGCTTCTTGGAAATAGGGGAGTGTAAGACGGTAGAGGGCTTCTCGGTCACGTGCTGCGAAAGCATCGACGATGTCACGGTTGGAAGAGATTTTACAGGCTAAATCACTGAGTCCTTTTTCGGTATCGAGGAGGGATAAATCAAATGCGTTTTGAAGCAGTGATCGATGAGCGGAAGTTTTCTCATCGAGTACCTTTTTTTTGTCTTGGATTATAGTTGAAATAAAAATCACTACGAGTAATACAATCAGCCCCATGGCATAGAGTATCGCTCGTTGTTTGATCTTTTTCACCTATACCCTTTGCCCCTTATGATGGGAGATTATAGCATAGCTGTGAGTTTTTTATGATGATAAAAGATCGAAAAAAAGCGTATTTTTTATGCTTTTGGGAAGAGAACGGACCCTAAGCGAACCATATTGGAACCGCATTCGATTGCCAGCTCAAAATCGCTGCTCATTCCCATGGAACAGATAGTTGCACCCGGAAGTGAATCAAAAATTTGTCGTGTTATTTCAAAACTTTTGGCAACGATTTTCGGATCATCGACATGTGCCCCGATGGACATGATTCCTTGCAGATGTAGCCGCGGGCACTCTTCAAGGATGCGGGTGTAATTTTCGTGAAATACTTCCGGAAGGAAGCCGCTTTTCGACTCTTCATAGGCTGAGTTGACCTGAACCAAAGCGCGCAATGTCATATTGTCTCGTTCAAGACGCTCATTGAGTGCATGGGCAAGTTCTATAGAGTCAATGGAATGAAGCAGATGAGGCCGCACACTCAAGAGATGATTGATTTTATTTTTTTGAAGTGTACCGATAAAATGCCATTCGATGGGTAAGGCATCCAACGCTTCACTTTTGCTCATCAGATCCTGAACTTTATTTTCTCCAAAAGCCCGTTGACCGATTTCGTAAAGCGATTTGATCGCTTCTGCATCAACGTATTTGCTCGCAGCGACAATTTTGACAATGTGATGATCGTTTACCCGTAAACGGGCTTTTTCAACCCGCTCAATAATTGTGTCAAAGTGAAGTTTTTGTTCCAGTGTCGTCATTGCATCAACCTCGTAATATCGTTATAAAGGCCAAGACTCATAAGGCCGAGCAATACTATCCATCCTCCGATCGTGAGCTGAGTCATTACCGCTTCACTCGGAGCTTTGCGACGGATGATCTCATAAAGATTAAACATGATATGTCCTCCATCGAGCGCCGGGATAGGGAGGAGATTAAGCACCCCTAAGTTGACAGAGATCAGTGCCGAGAAAAAGAGGAGACTCATCCAGCCGTATGCCGTTGCATCGGCAGTAATTTTGACGATACTGACGACACCGCCTACTTCTTTCGCCGGTACAACCCCTGTAATCAGTTTTTGAACACTTTGGAAAATGAGCAAAGAAGAGGTGTATGTCTCTTTTGATGCATATGAGAGTGCGTCAATCGGATTGAGGTCGAGTCTTTGAGTAGCACCGGATGGGGCAATCCCTACCATCGGCTTATAGATTTTTTCTTTGAACATATTTTGCGATTCGGTTATCTTCGGGGTGACATAGATGTCTTGGAGCGAATTGTTTCGTTTAATGGTGAGGGTCAATGTTCCGACAGAACTTTTGATCTTATCGGAAAGATCATTCCATTCGCGGATTTTTTCATTATTAATCGAAAGGACAACATCCCCTTTTTGAAGACCTGCCGTATATGCGGGAGAATCTTTGAGGACGTTTCCGATCACAGGGGAAAGGCTTTGAGGCCCTCCGAGTGCAATGGCATAAAAAAAGATCCATGCAAGAACGAAGTTGGCTAACGGACCGGCAAGGAGGATGATGATTCGTTGCCACGGTTTCTTGCTGTTATAACTATCGTCGTCATAGCTGATAGCACCCGGGTCAAGATCATCCTGCCCCTTCATCTTGACGTAGCCCCCCAAAGGGATTGCCGAGATTTGCCAGTCGGTATTCAGCCAGCGGAATGAGGCCAGTTTTTTTCCGAAACCGATGCTGAAGACTTCAACGTAAACACCGAACAATCGTGCCGCAGTATAGTGTCCCAATTCGTGAAAAAAAATCAGAACGGAGAGGACGAGGAGGGCAGCTATCCAACTCATGCTGTATGCTCCTTGGATTGATATGCTTTGGCGAATCCGACGAGGTATTCACCGCCTGAGTAGAGGGTTAATGCCACCGCAATCCAAAGGAGAACATCACCAAACGGCCAATGCATCAGCAAAAATCCGATCGCAATCATCTGTGCAACGGTTTTGACTTTGCCTGCCCATGAGGCACTGATATCGATCCCCTCTGAGAGGGAGAGTGTACGAAGTCCAGTGATGAAGAGTTCACGTACGATGATGATGTAAATAGCCCATGCCGATGCGGCACCGGTCATCATTAAACCCAAAAAAGCGGCGAGGGTAAGCATTTTATCCGCGAGAGGATCGAGAATCTGCCCGACGATGGTAATTTGATCGAGTTCACGTGCGACATAACCGTCGAAAAAATCGGTTGTACTGGCGATGACAAACAGTAACGATGCCATGTAATAGTTCCAGCTGATATCCCATCCGGCATCGGTAAATACTTGAGGATTAAGAATAATCCAAAACATCAGTGGAGCGATAAGAAGGCGTATAAAGGCTAAGATATTGGGAATATTAATCATCTAAATGTTGTGCCACCGTCAACAATGATTGTTTGACCGGTGATCCAGCTCGCCTCTTCGGTACAGAGGAAATAAACGGCACCTGCGATGTCGTCAGGGCTTCCCATACGGTTAAGTGCTGAGCGTTTTACCGTTTCGGCTTTGACCTCTTCATAGTTGGTGAACGCTTTGAGTGCATCGGTATCGATCGGTCCTCCTGATACGGCATTAACACGGATGTTCATCTCTCCGAGCTCTACGGCTGCGTAACGTGCCATCGCTTCAACGGCTGCTTTATTGGTTCCGTGACCCGCATAGTTTTCGATGTAGATAAGATTACCGGTACTAGACATCGTTACGACGGCACCGCCGCCCACTTTTTCCATCCGTTTTGCCGCTTCTTGGGTTCCGACAACGAATGCATTGACGGTAGCGGTGTAGATGTTGTTAAGCCCACGCGGTTTGAGACGCATAAATTTTCCGTATCCGCCGACAACCGGACGGCCGTAGATCATTGCATTACTGACAAAAAAGTCGACACGGTCAAAATCGGCATCAATTGCTTCAAAAAGAGGTTTAAACTCATCCGGCTCTAAAATATTGAGAGGATACGCACGAGCTTTTACGCCGTATTTGCTCTCCCACTCTTGGGCTAAAATAGCTGCTGTTTCACCGTTGGAATTGTAGGTAAAAGCAATGTTTACACCCTGCTGAGCAAATTTTTCTGCGATCGCTTGTCCGATCCCTTTGGTTGCTCCTGTAATTACGAGTGTTTTACCTTTCATATTTGCCATTCTTTATGCTCCTACAATGTTATAATTTTTTAGTACAGATTCAAGTTTTTTCATATTCTCATTACTCGGGGCGACGAGAGGAAGTCGGTATTCCAAGGTATCGATGAGGCCGACAATGTACATTGCCGCTTTGATCATCACCGGATTGGATTCCAAAAACAGCGCTTTATTGATCGGGAAAAGGGTGTCGTTCAGTGCTTTTGAACCGCTCAAGTCTCCTGAAAGCGCTTTGGCAACCAATTGGGCTTTTAAATCCGGCAAGAGGTTCGAGGTGACCGATGTGATACCCGCTCCGCCACACGCGAGGATAGCGTAGTCGATGGCATCATCGCCTGAAAAAACTTTCAATTCCGGCCGGCGTGAGAGAAGTTCGATAGTGCGTTCGATGCTTCCCGTCGCTTCTTTGATACCGTAGATATTTTGGACATCGTCAAAAAGACGGATAACGGTATCGGCACTGATGTCAACGACCGTTCTGCCGGGAACATTGTAGAGCATAAACGGAAGCTCAGGAACCGATTCTGCAATCGCTTTGTAGTGTTGATAAAGTCCTTCCTGGGAAGGTTTGTTGTAATACGGAGCTACGGAAAAAATGGCGTCAACACCGCATTTTAGCGCTGTTTTAGCTGCTTCTATCGCTTCTGCGGTTGAATTGCTTCCCGCACCGGCTAATACTTTTGTAGAGGTACCGCGGCACACTTCAACCGCGATTTCCATGCATCGTCTGTCCTCATCATAGGTTAGGGTTGCGCTTTCGCCTGTCGTTCCGACCGGACAAACGGCATCGATTCCGTTATTGATTTGTCTTTGTACCAGTCCAGCGTATTTTTGCTCATCCAATTGTCCATTTTTAAACGGAGTTATCAAGGCAGTTGTTGAGCCTGTTACTAGATTCATTTTTGACCTTTTCGTAGGATTATTGTCGTTGATTTTTCAGGAACCAAATAATGTTTGGCAACCGTCTGAATGTCTTCCGGCTTGAGGGCTTCGATTGTCGCTTCATACTTCATCAAAGGTGAAATATCACCCCGTGCAAGGTAGCTTCCGAAAAGATCGGCTACCGATGTTGAACTCTCTAACGAATAGATAAAATCCGATTTGGTATTGATTTTGACTTTATCAAGTTCCGCTTTTTCAACAGGCGCAGATTGAAGCGCATGGATGATTTTCCAGATTTCCTCTTCTACAGTTTCCGCTTTTACACCGTTGTTGCACACTGCGACAAAGAGAAATACTCCGGCATCGGTGTTTTCCATGTTATAGGCGTAGATTTGATTTACAAGGCGTTTTTCATCTACCAATGTACGATACAAGCGTGAGCTTTTGCCGGAACTGAGCATTTCGCTCATTGCGGAAAGTTTTGCTTGGTCGGCGTGCTGAAAATTCGGGATCGGGAAGCTGATGGCGAGCATCTCGACTTCGCTCTCTTTATCGACCATTACACGGCGTGCACCGTCTTGTTCAGGTTCGACGGTTTTGACTGCAGGGATATCAAGTGTATTGGGAACATTGCCGAATTGTTTTTGAGCTTCATCAAACACCGCGTCGGCTGAAACATCTCCGGTTACGACGAGAATGGCATTTTTCGGCTGGTAATAGGTCGCATGGAAATGTCGGATATCTTCCAATGTCCATGTTTGGATATCGTTCATAAATCCGATCGGCATCCAATGATATGGATGATAGACATAGGCACTGTTAAAAAGACGGAAATACATGTATCCCATCGGATTGTTATCGGTTCTCCATCGACGCTCTTCGGCTACGACGTTGCGTTCAGGTTGGAACTCATCGTCTTTGAGATTCAGATTTTGCATCAATTCGGCAAACAACGAAAGCGATTTAGGCAAGTTTTCGGTACTGGATTTGATGTAATAATGGGTGAAATCAAATCCGGTCGAGGCATTATTCAGTCCGCCGATGCTTTTGACCTCTTCATCAAACTCGCCCGCTTTTAGATTTTTGGTCGATTTGAAGTTCATGTGTTCAAGCATATGGGCAATCCCGGTTTTACCCATTACTTCGTTACGGCTCCCAACTTTGTAGAAAATATCGGTAGAGATAACGTGCGAGCCGTTATCCATTGGGATGGCAACGACTTGCAATCCGTTGGACAATGTTTTTGTTTCATAGTGGGGCAGGGATGAGGCCATAAGGGTTCCTAAACTCAAAATTGTTGCGATGAAGAGTTTCATCGTCGATCTGCACCGATTGCTTCGGTGATGGAACTGTAGCCGTCTTGGGCGATCAAATCAATCAAACCGCTGTTGATCTCTTCGATCACCTCGGGTCCTTTGAAAATCAGTGAGGTATAGAGCTGAACCAATGACGCACCGGCGCGTATACGGCGATAGGCTTCCTCAGGTGTGCTGATACCGCCTACGCTGATAAGGGTTGTTTTTCCGAACAGTTCACGTGCGATGGCATCAAAAATATAGAAACTGCGTTCACGGAGTACTTCACCGCTAAGTCCGCCCATCTCTTCTGGTTCACTGACAAGGGAGTAATCGATTGTGGTGTTGGTGGCAATAATTCCGTCCGCACCGCTCATTACGGCATGGGCACACAGTTCAACGGCTTGGTCTTCAGACATATCCGGAGCGATTTTGAGCAAAATAGGTTTCGACGTAATTGCTTTGGCTTCACTGAAAAGCTGTGTGATAAAGGCTTCGTTTTGCAAATCTCTCAGACCGGGAGTATTCGGAGAGGAGATGTTGATGACCATATAATCGGCGTATTCGTGGAGCGCTTTGATCAGATTCGTATAGTCTTTGATCGCATTGGCATCTGAGGTGATTTTGTTTTTTCCGATATTCACACCGATGGGGGTGCTGAAAGGGTAAATGTTTTTGAGACGGTGAGAGATACGAAACAGACCGTCGTTGTTAAAACCCATAGCGTTTTGAAGGGTCTCTTCTTCGATATGGCGCCATAGTCGGGGACGGGGATTTCCTTCCTGAGGTTTCGGTGTCAGTGTTCCGATCTCGCTAAATCCGAATCCGAGTGCCATAACTCCTTGAAACATTGTTGCATTTTTGTCAAATCCGGCCGCCAGCCCCACAGGGTTTAGGAAGGTACGTCCGAAAAGCTCTTGCGTAAGCGAAGGGTGTGTAATGAAATGTTTGGCCATCCAACCGTTGAACAGAGGGGGACAATAGCTTGCACTTCGAAGCAGTGTCTCGGCAAGGGTATGAGCACTTTCAGGCTGAAGTTTAAAAAGCCAGGGTTTTAAAGATTCGTAATCAAACATGGTGACCCGCCTCGTCATGGTAAAAGTTGTCGCGATTATACTCAAAAAAGGTTGAATACTTTGTTAATCAAGCGAGCCTTGAGACGCAGGAGGGAGAGATTGAAGGTGTTGAGTGATTTGTGTTGCGATCATTTCCGGGGTAAACCCTTGGAGAGAAAGTGAACGGTCATTTAATCCTAATGTTCCATACAGTGTCGGGGCGCTGGCTTTAAACAGTGCGAGGGTAGGAACTCCTGACGCGCTGGCCAAATGCATTGGCCCCGTGTCACCGCAAATAAAAGCGTCCATTTGTGAGAGAATTGAGCCTAACAATCGGAGATTGGACTCCATAAGCGTATAGAAGTCATCCTCCAACTTTTCTTTGACATCGGGAGAGAGGATATCTACAAATAAGGCATTCGGATTGAGTTGTTTCATGTGGAGATACCACTCTTTCCACCAACTGTTTTCAATTTTCTTTTCAAAACGGGCATCACGGAAAATACCGATAATTTTTTCTTTGCTTCCCCAAGTATATCCTTGGAGCGAGAGCCGTTTTTTGAGTTCTTCAAGCCCTTGATTTTTCTCTTCTTGACTCAGGGCGATATCCATTTTTTGAGGGAAATCGTTTGCATTATTTCCAAATGCCTGCATCAACAACAGAGGTTTTAACGCTTCATGGACTGACCCGGAAGGGGGATTGACGACATGGGTCAAAGGGGTCCAGTTTCCCGGTACGTCAAATCCGAGTTTGTATATGCCTCGAGCCAAAAAAGCAGCCCCGCGGTCACTGGCCGAACCGCTGTTTAGATTCAGAACGAGATCATATTCCGTGGCACGGAGCTGTTGGATATAGCGATACAAATGCAACGGATTTTTCAGAAGACGCCGTGGCAGATCAAATACGTTTTCGACTGCTGAACTTTTTAGGAGAGAGGATGGATATTTTGCTCCGATCAAAACATCGATTTTAGCATAGGGAAAACGGTGTTCAAGCGCGCGGAGCAGCGGAGTCGTAAAGAGGATATTTCCTATACGGTAATTGATTCGGATCACCAATATGCGTCGGATCGATTCGGTCGGTATGGTTTCATGTTTGGCATGAGAAGGGAAAAAGAGAGCCAAAAGAGCATTCAGGGCATTTTTGATTTTTTGCCGAATGCGTGAATGGAGCGGTAATCCCATATAGAGTCCTTTAACTTTCTGTGAGTGTTTGGCTGAGACGCTGATACTCTTCGGAAGAGTTCAACAGATCCTGATGTGACCCCTCCGCCACAATTTTTCCGGCTTTGAATACCAGTATCCGATCGGCATCTTGAACGGTGCTGAGCCGGTGGGCGATAAGGATGGTAATTTTGTCTTTTGTATAGTCTTTAAGGGTATTTTGGATTTTACGTTCCGTCTCATTGTCGAGGGCACTGGTCGCTTCGTCCAAAATGAGAAGAGACGCATGTTTATAGATTGCTCTGGCAATTGCAATCCGCTGTCTTTGACCGCCTGAGAGATTGGCGCCGAACTCCTGCATCACTGTGTAAATCCCATCAGGCAGCGATTGAGCAAATTCCAACGCATCTGCCATGGCAAGCGCTTCTTTGACACGTGCTTCATCGATGGTATCGCCGTATGCTACATTGGCTGCCAGAGTATCTTGGAAGATATAGACTCGCTGTGAGACAAAAGCGATTTGGGATCGGAGCGATTGCTGCGTATACTCTTTCAGGTTATGTCCGTTAATGGAGATAGTTCCGGATATCGGATCGTAAAAACGGAGAAGTAGATTGACAAATGAACTTTTCCCCCCTCCGCTTTGCCCTACCAAGGCTATCGTCTCTCCGGCTTTAATATCGATGCTGATAGCGTCTAAGGCTGTTTTATCTTCAAATTTGAGCGTTACCTGATCAAATTGAATCCGTTTTACAGCATCCTTTAATGCCAATTGCCCATCCGTAATCTGGTTTTGAATATCGAAAATATGAAATACCCGTTCGCTTGCGGCTTGGGCATCTTGCACTCTTCCCAGGATATTGCTGGCCCCTTTAAGCGGTTGAAATACTAAACCAAGAGCCGTTAAAAAAGCGGTGAATTCACCAACGGTCATTGCACCGGAGTAAACCTGCTTTCCCCCTATAAAGATAACTGCTGCCAGTCCGACTGCCGCGATAATCTCCATCATCGGAGAGATCAATTCACTGGTATAGGAAGATTTCATATTGAGTTTGAAAAAATGTTCATTCTCACTCTGAAAACGTTTCAATTCGTAGTGCTCAGTCGCATTGGATTTGATGATTTCGGAATTGTTGAACACTTCGGTTAAACGGGTAACCATATCGGCATTTTTCTCTTGGGATCTGTGGGCAAGACGTTTGAGCCGTTTAGTAATTTGGAGCAATGGAACAATGACGGCAGGCATAACGATCAATGCCCAGAATGCAAGAGTGGGGTTAAGATAGATGATGTATCCGACGAGGGATACAACCGTCAGACTTTCTCGTATGAGCTCAGGCATCATCGAAGAGACGAAGTACTGGATTCTATTGATATCGTTGGTGATCCGAGAGATGAGTTCGCCGCTGCGGTTCATATAGAGAAATTGCATGTCCATATTGACCATTTTAGCCAGCATCTCTTCCCGGATTGTAGAAACGATATGCAGGCCGATGTAGGTATTGAAAACCGATTGGATGTAACGTCCCGCCGCTTTGATAACGTAAATGCCGATCAGAAGCATAGGAATAATGTAGAGCATTCGGGCTTCTTTTTTGATAAACATATTGTCCATCAACGGTTTCATAATATGTGCGGTAGCCGCCGTTGCACTGACGGTCAGAATGATTCCGATGAAAACCATCAAAAATTGGAGTTTATATTTGCGGATATAGGGCCAGAACCGTTTATAGCTCTCTTTCATTCACGAATCTCCCACACCGTTCCCGCAGGAGTGTCCATAATAGAGACGCCGAGTGCGGTGAGCTCATCACGCAGGGTATCGGATAAGCCGAAATCTTTGTTCTTTTTGGCTTCGCTCCGTTGGGAGATAAGCTCGTTGATTTTTTCTTTAGCCTCTTCATCCAAGCCGAATTGAAAATACTCGAAGGGATTTTGGCCTCCGAATCCTAAAATCTCTTCGACCGCGGCGAGTGATGAGAGTAGATTTTGTCGGTAATTTTTATCTTTAGGGTTGGCATCAAGCGCTTCATTTGCCTGAGAAATCAGTTCATCGATCAGGGCATAGGCACGGGAAACATTCAGATCATCTCCCAACGCTTCGAGTAACGCTTTTTTGAAATCGGTTTCGATCACAGAAGCGGAAAGGCCGAAAAGGCGTTTTTTCAGACGGTATAAGCGGTCGAGTCGCCGTTTGGAAGCGATCAAATCTTCTTCGTTAAAATTGAAATCTCCACGATAATGGGTACTGAGGAGGTAAAACCGAAGTACCTCTCCGTCATAGGCTTTCAGCGCATCTTTGAGGAAAAAACTGTTTCCCAAGCTTTTGGACATCTTTTCGCCGCCAATGGTGACAAATCCGTTATGCATCCAATACGCGGCCAATTCATGATTGCTTGAACAGCGGGTTTGTGCCGCTTCGTTTTCATGATGGGGAAAGAGCAGATCGGCCCCGCCGCCGTGAATGTCTACGGCATATTTTCCCTCCCCTTGGCGGACGTAGCGTTCGATCATTGCGGAGCATTCCAGATGCCATCCCGGCCGTCCGCGTCCAAAAGGGGAATCGAATGCGACACCATCATCGTGCACAGCTTTCCAGAGGGCAAAGTCAGCTTCATCTTTTTTTTCACCCACTTTTTCAACCCGGCTGACATTTTCCATACTCTGGCGACCGCTGAGACTGAGATAGTTTTTATCGCTGGCAGTATCGAAATAAATATCGCCGTTTGAAATCGTGTAGGCATGATGTTTGTCGAGTAGTTTTTGGATCATTTCCACCATCGCGTCGATGGATTCGGTGGCTTTAGGTTCCAGTGTCGGAGGACGTACTCCGATTGCTGCCATATCACGGTGATAGGCAGCACTGTAGCGCTCAGCTATTTCAGTCGTTGTAAGACCTGATTCACGCGCTTTATTGATGATTTTATCATCGATATCGGTGATGTTTCGGGCAAAAAGAACATCATATCCTTCCGCTTCCAAGACGCGTGTGAGTAGATCAAATACCAGTGCACTTTTCGCATGCCCTAAATGAGCATCGTCATACACCGTAGGACCGCAGACATAGAGGGAAACTTTTCCCTCTATCAGCGATTCAAATTTGGATTTTGTTTTTTTCACACTGTCATAAATATACATAGTACTCCGCTCTTTATCGTATCAAGTTTATCAAAAATTGATTTAAAATATAAAATAATCCCCCAAACATTGTCATACCGACGATGAAGTAAAGGGTATTTTTCGTTTTCAAAATATCAAATAATATGCTCCAGCCCACTTCCCGCATCGTGAGAATCATTTGTACCGCACCGCCGATACTCCCCGCCAATGCCAGCCCTGCGGCTCCGAGCGGCTTCATAAGAATAAGGGAAAAAATGATGTTGACGATGAGCGATGAGGCCGCAATCTTAGCCGCTTTCACGTGTTTGTGCATCGCATAAAGGTACAATGAAAACAGTTTTGCCAATCCAAACGGAATCAGTCCTACCATGTACATCATCAAGACATCTGCTGTGTTATGGGTGTCTTGAATGGTGAAATGACCCCGTTCAAACAAAAGCCAGACTATCGGTTCGGATAAGAGCACTCCTCCTAAAACAGAAAGACCTAACAATACACTCAGTAGCCAAAACGATTTATTGAGGTTTTTATAGGCGAGTGTATGGTTCTCATTTTTGATCGCTTTTGCGATGCCGGGGAATAATGCGGTTGTGATAGCCAAAGCGATAATGGCAAAAGGAAGTTGAAAAATCCGGTTGGCATAAAAGAGGTAGGAGACCGAACCTGCGGCTAAAAAGGAAGCCAGACTTGTATCGATAAACGAAGCGATTTGTGCAGTCGAATTACCTAGAACCGAGGGAAAAAAGAGGCCGCTGAATTTGGATTCTTCGGCTTTGACATCTTTGGAGCGGCGATATTTCCATCCTCCGATGAGGAGTTTCATAAGTCCTTGCTGACGCATCGTATACAGATGGGTCGCAACTTGAAGCAACCCTCCTGCAAGAATTGAAAAACTGAGTGCATAAACGACGGTTCTCGGATCACTGTGTTGAAACAGCATTAGTGAAGTAATCATAGCAATATTGAGCCATACTGTTGAAAAAGCGGTTGTAAAAAAATGCTCTTTATGTTGCAGAAGTGTCCCTAAAAACGTAACAATAAAAATAAGGTCGAGATACCAAAAATTGATGGTTGTCAGGGGGGCAGTTTTAGAGATGAGGTCCGCATCCCAATCCCATGCCAATAGCTTGGTAAAAAATTCAGGGAATAGGGTTACTATGAGGGAAAAAGCTATAATAAATGTCATGAATCGAATAAAAATAGCAACGGCAAAAACACTTTTTTGCCTAGAAGCAATATAAGAGGGCATAAAGCTTTGGGTAAATGAACCTTCGGCAAAAATACGCCGAAAAAGATTCGGAAATTTGAAGGCCATAAAAAAAACATCACTCCATACACTGGCACCTAAAACGGACGTCATTAAAATGTCCCGAATAAGTCCGCTGACACGGGAAATCAGGATGCCAAAGGAATTGGAAAAAATAGATTTGAACATGCTTTATTGTATGCCTAAATTAAGTTTTACGAAATTTTAACCGATAAGTGATTAAAATAGGGCCACTGATGCAAAGGATCAAACATGGGGCTGTTTACCAAAGAGGGCGAACACGAAGAAAGTGCGGTGCATATAAAGCCGATCATTGTCCGTACGTCTAATGTTGCCAAAGAGCTTTTACAAGCTGCCCTCAATTTTAAAGTCTCTGTCCATACTTTGGACTTCAATCTTCTTGAAACTCAGACCTTTAGTAAAAAAGTGGCGGACGGACCGGCTGAAGACTGGGTTGAACTCTCCTACCATGAACTGAAAGAGTTAAAAGAGGATTTCTTTTTAAATCCGAATATAGAACTTAAACAGGTGCATGAAATCGAAATTTTTTCGATATTAGAGCCGACATTGCTAGATAAAATAGATATGTCCATTGGAGGGAACCCGTCCCTGTGTAAGATCTATTTGACGATTAAAGCGGGGAGTACTGCGACCTATTACGATCAATTTCAAGAAGACTTCATCCGACTGGTCAATAAGAAAAAACTGCGTGCGAACATGATGATCGGATTGTTTGATTCGATGATGCTCCAAAATCTCGGAGAACTTTTAGCTAAAATCAGGGTTTTGGGCGTATATCATTTTGAAGCGCAGGAACGTTATGTAATAGGACAAAGCTATGAGCCGGTGGAGACGGTTGATGATAAATTGATCCTCCATTATGAAACAAAGCGGAAAAATCAGGATGAACACGGGCGGATTGATTATGCCAAACGGGGCTATGTTATCAGTGCCGTTGAAAATGAATTATTAATTGAGTACATCAAGCCGAAAATGGGAGAGAGCGGACGCAATTGTCGAGGAGAATTTATAACTCCGAAACCCCCTGTCATTAAAAATGAGCCGACTTTTTCCGTAGGGGAGAAAATCGCTGTGATCGATACTTCGAACAGTATCGAATATCGGGCTAAAGTAGGAGGATACGTCACCTTTGAAGGTGGAATATACGATATTAGAACCGAAGTAGATGTACAAGAGATCAGTTTTAGAACAACCGGTTCGATCGATACCCAGTTGGATGCGGATGTATTTCTCAACGTAATCCAAAAAGATCCCCTCCAAGATGCAATCGGTACAGGTATGGAAGTCACGGTAAATGTCATCAATATTGTGGGAAATATCGGCGCGAACGCCAACGTTACGGCAAAAAAAGCGACTGTTGAAGGACAGGTTCATCAAAGTGCGACAATTACTGCCGATGAATTGAACATTGATATCCATAAGGGGATGGCATATGGCAAGGTCGTTAATATAAAACGATTGGAACACGGTATTGTCGAAGCCGAAAAAGTGTTTATTACTCAGGCGACCGGGGGGCAAATCCGGGCTAAAGAGATTACGATCGAAATCTTGAGTTCAAATGTAAAAATGACTGCATCGCATAAAATTGAGATTAAAAATCTTCAGGGGGGCGAAAATCTGTTTGTAATTGACCCGTTGCTCAATGAATCCGTCGACAACCTCTCCGATCAGTCGAAAAAAATGGAACAAACAAAAAATTCGATGAAAGAGATTCAAAAAGAGCTTGCAGGGTATGAGCGAACATGGCAGGAAAATATACCAGTTATGGAAGATCTCAAACGAAAATTGCTCCATTACAAAAAAAACGGGATAAAAATGCCTGCTGCATTTGTTGAAAAATATCAGCAGCATCAACAGTTTAAAGAGAAGCTCGAAGAACTTCGTAATGAACTGAAAACAAAAGAAGATCAATATGCGTGGCTGAGAGAAAAACATACGGCACTTCAAAGCGAAATATTTGAGGCTCGTATCATCAATCACGATCGATGGAAAAATCATAATGAAATTATTTTCAAACTGATTGATCCGCCTATTGAGATTTTATATATCCCAGCCCACAATTCAGAAGAAAATATTTTGGGATTGGTCGAAAACGATAACGGAGAATTTTTTATAAAGGTAGTGAGTTAATGATTGTCGGTCTTGAAGGAATTATCGAATACAAAGAGCCGTCATTGGTCCATTTGAATGTAAATAATATAATTTATGAAGTTTTTATCTCACTGCATACATACAGTGCAATCAGTTCAGAAAAAGTACGATTGCATACCCATCATGTAATTCGCGAAGATGCTCAACAACTCTACGGATTTACCCAAAAAAGTGAAAAAATTCTTTTTGAAGGGATGCTAAAAATAAACGGAATCGGTCCTAAAGCAGCATTGGCAATTTGCTCGACCTTTACGCCGGAGCAGTTTGCGGGTATTATTTCATCTAAAGATATCAATGCTCTTAAAAAAGTTCCGGGGATCGGACCCAAAAGTGCAGGTCGGATTATGGTCGAATTAGCCGGATTTGATGCGGTACTGCTCGGATCAGGTGCGACTGTGACAACGGCAACGACAGAAGCATCTATGGCATTGGAATCGCTCGGATTCAAAAAAGAGCAGATCGCCAAAGCCCTTAGTGCTTCCAGTGCAACTGACACGGCAACGTTGGTTAAAGAAGCATTGAAACAACTTCAAAAACTTTAAAAAGCAAGGAAAACAAGTGAAATTAGCCATTTTATTCGGCGGAGCCAGTTATGAACACGAAATCAGCATCGTCAGTGCGATTACGGTCAAAGAAAAATTAAGCCGTTTTGATCTGAGCTTTATTTTTTGCGATCAGGATCACAAATTTTACATGATTGATGCGGCTAAAATGAAAGCGATCACGTTTTCACGCGGTGAGCACCGTAAAATGCCGCAACTGTTTCTTACTAACGGCGGATTTGAACAGCGCGGAATGTTTGGGTCGAAAAAGTATGAGATGCCGATTCTCAATTTGATCCATGGCGGTGACGGTGAAGACGGGACAATGGCTGCAATGCTTGATTTCTTTCATATCCCCTTTATCGGTCCGCGGAAAGAAGCGTCCATGCTCAGTTTTGACAAGCACTATACCAAATGGTTTGCAGCTTCACTCGGTGTAAAAACCTTGCCATACGAGATCATTTGTAAGGAAGATAAAAGAGAGATTGCAACTGCGTATCCGTTTATCATCAAACCTGCCCGTTTGGGGAGCTCTATCGGTGTGAGTATCGTACGTGAGGCGAGCGAGCTTGATTATGCGTTGGATGTTGCGTTTGAATTTGATGATGTTGTGTTGATCGAGCCGTTTATGGCCGGTGTTAAAGAGTACAATTTGGCAGGATTCAGTGCTCGCGGCGAGATGACTTACTCCATCGTTGAAGAACCGCAAAAAGCCGAATTTTTGGATTTTGAAAAAAAATACCTTGATTTTTCCCGTTCGGGCAACGTTGCCGAAGCAGCGGTAAGTGATACCTTGGTAGCTCAATTGCGCGATGCGTTTAAAGCAATCTATTCGCCGTTATTTGAAGGGGCTATCATCCGTTGCGATTTCTTCGAAATCGAAGGGGAAGTGTATCTTAACGAAGTCAATCCGATTCCAGGATCGATGGCAAATTATCTTTTTGAAGATTTTAGCGGTTCGGTTCAAAAGCTCCTCGGAGCATTGCCTGACAAAAAAGCGATCCGGGTTAATTACGATTACATTCATTCTATTTCTCAGGCCAAAGGGAAATAAGCGTGGCAGTTAAAACGGTTCAATACAAACAGCATACGTTCTCGATCAGCTATGAGATACTCAATCCGAGTGCGCATTACGATATCATTTTTCTCCATGGATGGGGATCTCATAAAAATTTGATGAAACATGCGTTTGGGCAGTATCTTCACCAGTTCCGCCATATTTATATTGATATGCCCGGATTTGGTAACAGTACCTGCAATATGACCCTTACAACGGAAGATTACGCCAATATATTAGAGTCTTTTATCTCCCAGATTGATGCAAGCAAGGCGATTATTTTAGGACATTCGTTCGGGGGAAAAGTCGCGACTCTTTTAAACCCTGAACTCTTGGTCTTGGTCGGTTCGGCGGGGATTTTGGTTCCAAAGCCGTTTAAAATACGGGCTAAAATTTTTCTCTTCAAATTACTGAAATTTACAGGGCTTACATCACTGCGACGCTTTTTTATTGCGCCGGATGCACAGGGGCTGAGTGAGCCGATGTATGAGACGTTCAAACAGGTTGTAAATGAAGATTTCACCGAAAAATTCCGTAGCTATAAAGGCAAAGCCTTATTGTGTTTCGGTGCTCAGGATACGGCAACACCCCTATGGACGGCACATACCATAGCCGAACTGATAGGTGACTCCCGTGTCGTTGAGTTTGAGGGCGATCACTATTTCTTTTTAGAGCAGGGTAGCACCGTTGCCAAAGAAATCGAAAATACGGTTTTAAAAAACTTAGAACATAAGGGACAATAATGGATTATGGACAAATGTTTGCCTTTATAACAAATATCATTTTTGTTATGACATTGGGGTGGTATTTGATTACCAATCTTCAATGGTACGATTACCGTATTGAGCGTGTAGTCCTGCGCCATCATAAAACGTGGTGGCATGTTGTCTACTTCATTATTCCGTTTATCTCCTATTACGTTCTGGGTGATTACTTTTGGATTGTTTTCTATTTGGTCATTATTCCGGCTATGCTGATGTGGCATCTGAAACTGGATAAAAAGCTGGTAATGACATGGCGTGTAAAACGATTTTTGATCCTTCTTTTTTCCGTTACCCTTTTGTTGAATTTCCTTTTAGCCCTAAAAGAAGCGAGTCAAACGTACAGCGTTTTCTTCCCGCTCGTGATCGCCTATCTCGGTTCATGGGGAACTGAGAAGTTTTTATTTGCAGCGTACAAACGCCAAGCAAAACAAAAAATTGCTTCGATGCAGGATTTAACGATCATTTGTGTCACAGGGAGTTACGGGAAAACCTCGATGAAAAATTTCATCGCACAGGTCTTAGGTCAAAAATTCAATGTGTATGCGACACCGCGAAGTGTCAATACTCTCGGAGGCATTATTCGGGATGTGAATGAATCGCTTCCGGCATATACTCAGGTCTATATCTGCGAAGCAGGTGCACGTGAAGTGGGAGACATTTATGCCATTGCCCAGCTGCTTCATCCTCAAATCGTAGTGGTCGGCAAAGTCGGTCCGCAGCATTTGGAATATTTCAAAACGTTAGAGCGGATTCAGCGGACGAAGCTTGAAATCATTCAGTCGAATCGTCTCAAACGGGCGTTTATCCACACTTCCGTGACGAATGAACCGCATGAAAAAGTGACTTTTTTCGGTGATGATATTCATAATTTGGTCGCGACGTTGGAGGGTATTGATTTTGATTTGAATGTAGAGGGTGAGGAACGCCATTTCCACACATCCGTATTGGGGGGATTCCAGACGATCAATATCAATGCGGCAATTTTGATTGCATCCGAAATGGGAATGAAGGGTGATGAGATCGTCTCTGCCGTAGAAAAGCTTAAGAGTGTCGAACACCGTTTGGAACGTATTGATGCAGGCGGGAAGATCATTTTGGATGATGGGTATAACGGTAATATTGACGGAATGCTGGAAGGGGTACGTTTGTGCTCACTGCATACAGGACGTAAAGTAATCGTTACTCCGGGACTCGTTGAGAGTACGGAAGAGCTTAACAGCGAGCTGATTAGCGCAATCAATAAAGTCTTTGATATCGCTATCATCACCGGATCATTGAATGCGGTCCAATTTGACAAAGAGTTAACGGTAGCGCAGAAAATTATGCTCTCCGATAAATCGCAAATGGTTAAAACTTTAGGGGAAGTGACACGTGCCGGCGATATTATCCTATTTGCCAACGATGCGCCTAACTTTATTTAGAACGCAAAATGAGCCAAGCCCATTTTGCTACGCTAACGCTGTGTTTTCCTCGGCGGAAAGCCCACGCACGCTTACATGCTATTTGTCGCGTTAAAGACTTATACTAAAAAGGAGCAAAGCCGATGGAAAATATTTTATATGCCCCTTGGCGAAATGATTACGTATCCGGCGAAAAAATAGATGGGTGTGTATTTTGCCACATCAGTAGCCATGCAGAGGATGACGCGTCACTGCATGTTCTTTACAGAGATGAACATTGTTTTATCGTAATGAACCGTTATCCCTATACTCCGGGGCATTTTATGATTATTCCCCACTACCATACCGATTCTCTCGAATCTCTCGACCCGAAAGTTTGGCTTCACATTAGCGCATTAGCCCAAAAAGGGGTGCATATGCTTAAAGAATCATTCGGTGCTCACGGCGTCAATTTAGGGATGAATTTAGGACGTGCCGGAGGTGCCGGAATCGCAGAACATATTCATCTGCATTTGGTTCCGCGCTGGGAACGCGATACAAATTTTATTACGTCCATTAGCGAAACACGGGTTTATTCGACCGATTTTGAAAAGATTTTTTTAAAACTTAAAGAAGCGTCTAAAAATTATTTTTAAATATGTATTTCAGCCCCTTTTACAGGGACTGGCTATTAATACAGTTTAACTTCAATTCGGCGGTTTTGTGCACGACCTGCTACAGTGGAATTGGTTGCAATAGGTTCTTTTTCACCTTTACCGAATGTTTTGATCCGCGTCGAATCAATACCGTTTTCATTTAATCGTTTACCTAACGATTGAGCACGTCTTTCTGAGAGTTTTTGATTGTATGCATCTGTTCCGACGGAATCAGTATGGCCGATGATGGTCACAGTTGCAGGAGGATTGTCTTTTAGAATTTTAGCCAATTTAGTGACATCATCATTTGATGAAGCTGGAATAATAGTGGAATCAAATGCGAAATTGATGTGCAACGTCACGCTCACTGGACAACCGTTTGGATCGACTTTATAGCCATGAGGTGTATCAGGACACTTATCCAATGAATCAACTACACCGTCTCCATCCGAATCTCCCTCGGCTTTTGCTACTACTCGAGGTGTTTCAGCGACAGGAACAGGCTTTTTTTCTGCACACGAAGCAGGATGTGTTGGTGCAAACTGGGTTTCTTGAACATTCATCGTTTGCGTATTTTTACCGTCAAAATATGAAACATTGGCTGGCTCACTCTGAGCATAACAATTAATACCTAAACCTAATACTAGCGCATATATCGCACTTTTTGTTACCTGTTTCATGTGCAATCCTTTTTTATTGTATTGTGTCGAATATTGTATCACAAGAATTTGTATTTCTACATCATTCAAATGGAAAATAATATCTTTAGTTAAATTTAAGAATTTTTTTGAGAAAACTACTGTACCATACTTACATGTTCAAAAATAAGTAAGTATGAAGGAGTTGACTAAAATGTGGTATCAAAAAATTCCATTTTCAAAAGCTGCCGTTACCTTTACATTGTCTGTGTGTGCCGCTTCAGCGTTGAATGCATTATCCCTACAAGAAGGAGTTGATGAAGCGCTCGCAACTCATCCTGTAGTGCAGGAACGTTTACATAATTATCGTGCGACGCTCGAGGATTTACGTACAACTGAAGCACAATATCTACCGACTTTAGATTATACTGGAACGATTTCACGAGATCGAACCGATTCACCAAATACTCGTGCGGTTGCTCCATTTGGAAGCCGATCGTTGACGAGTTATGAGCACTCTTTAATACTGACTCAAAACCTTTTTAATGGATTTGGGACACAATATGAAGTGGATATGAATAAAGCTCGTATTCTTGCAGCTGCAAATCATTATATTGAAAATGCAAATGATGTGGCATACAACTTTGTTTATATGTATATTACATCGCTTAAAAACCGTGATCTTCTCTGTATTGCCAAAGCGAATGTTGATTTTAACCAAGAAATTTATGATAAGGTCAATAAGCTCTATCAAGCAGGGTTGACGACCCGTTCGGAATCCGAAAAAGCTGATACATCACTTTCATTGGCGAAATCCAATTATGTTGTTGCACAAAATAATTTGGATGATTCACTTTTTAATCTTGAACGTGTTTTAGGCCGTCATGTAACGATAGAAGAACTGCAAGATGCACACTTTATGGGACAAATCCCTTCTACATTGGAGGAGATGAAAGAGTATGCACGTACCCATAATCCTTCGGTAATGGTGAATGAATATAATATTAAAGCAGCCAAAGCTCAAAAAGAAGCTTCGCAAAAAAATTATTACCCGAAAATTGACGCATTTGTCCGTCAAAGCTGGGCAAACGATGTAGGTGGAGTGGATGGAAAAGATGATCGATTTCGAGTCGGTTTAACTCTTTCGTATAATCTATACCACGGTGGTGCCGATGAATCGCAGATCCAAAAAAATCTTAGTAAAATCTATCAGGAAAGTGAAACAAAACGGGATACCATTCGTAAACTAGATGAACAAGGTGAGCTTTCATGGTCTGCAAAAACTCATTTAAAAGATCAACTTCAGCACTTAAAACGTTATGAAGCAACCAGTGCTAAAACGCTCGAACTTTATCAAAAAGAGTATGATTTGGGCCGTCGGACATTGCTTGATTTAATTGTTGCTCAAAATGATCATGTTGCGGCTGAATCTCAGATTGTACGAGCTGAAAATGATCTACTCTTTTCCTATTATCGAATATTGGATGCAATGGGGTCAATGGTACAGAATGTATTAGGGTCTAAAACGGAAGAGTATACGAATAAAGTGGGTTTAAAAGTATTGGACAATCGTCTTGATAATGATGGTCGTGTTGATACGCTTATATTTGCTGATCGTAAAAATGATCCATATACACGTGATGAGAACGGGGATGTGGCTGTTCTGCCATCTGTTGGAAGACAATAAATTTTTTGAAGGTTGCCTGAATGAGTGAGGAGTTTAAAACTCAAATTCCTGATCCGGAAGGGGCAGTCTTTGGGATTGATCCATTAGTCCAATGTTTGGTTTTGTTTACACAGCTGTATCATAAACCATTTACGGCTGAAGCATTAATGGCAGGTTTGCCTATTCCTCGCGGAGAGATGCTTCATCTTTACACCTTAAAATCGTCGAAGGGTCTTTTTGCTAGGGCTGCAAGCCGGGCAGGATTGAAAAGCACATTAGTAAAGCGGCGTCTTTCTGATATATCTGCTTTGCAGCTTCCGATGATTTTGCTATTGAAGAATTCAAATGCATGTATATTACATTCGATTTCTGATGATCAACAAACATATAAAGTTATCCTTCCGGCTGAAGAAGCGGTTGAAGAAATCATCACATATGATGCATTAGAAAAAGACTATACAGGCTACGCATTTTTAATAAAAAAACCATTTGTGTATGATGAACATGATTCTTTAACACTGAACGTTAAAAACAAGCACTGGTTTTGGGATACGATCAAGCTTTCTAAAGGTATTTATAGGGATGTAATTTATGCGACGGTATTGGTCAATTTATTTGTTCTTGCAAGTCCATTATTTACAATGAGTGTTTATAACCGAGTCATTCCCAATGATGCTACAGAGACTCTATGGGTTTTTGCCAGTGGTGTTTTTGTTGTCTACATTCTTGATACATTTTTGAAATTTACACGAGCTGTACTTTTAGAAAGTGCAGGCAAAAAAAGTGACATTATTATGTCTTCAATTATCTTTGAAAAAGTACTTGATTTAAAAATGGCTTCTCACCCTAAATCGGTAGGTTCATTTGCAAGTAATCTTAAAGATTTTGATATGATTCGCTCTTTTTTAACCAACGCAACTCTGACTGCATTGGTCGATTTCCCGTTTGCTATTCTTTTTTTATTGGTCATCGGATACATTGGAGGATGGATTGTTCTGATTCCCATAACAATGATGTTGCTGATCTTAATTTATGCTCTTTTCTTACGGATCCCTCTACGTGATAGTATCGAAGAAACACATAAGGCCTCTGCAGTAAAAAGTTCTATTTTAATTGAAGCGTTACAAAATATAGAAACATTAAAAACATTAGGTACAAGTGGACAGGTTCAATGGGCATGGGAAGAAGCAACAGGGGAGATAGCTCAAAAAAGTTTGAAATCACGTCTTCTTTCTACTTCTATTACGACAATAACCGGTTTTTTAATGCAACTCACGACTATAATAACTGTGATTGTTGGTGTTTATTTAATTGGTGCACATGAACTGTCGATGGGGGGATTGATCGCAGTGATTATTATTGCCTCACGCACAGTAGCTCCTATGGGGCAGGTAGCGGCACTAATTGCTAATTATTCCGATGCAAAAACGGCATACGATACGATTGATGGAATTATTTCTCAACCGTTGGAACGTCCTTATGGAAAAGTATTTATTACGCGCCAAGAACTTAAGGGTGAAATTCTTTTTACAGATGTAAGTTTTGCTTATGACAATTCGGAACATAATGCCTTGAAAGATGTCTCTTTTTCGATTAAACCGGGAGAGAAAGTAGGAATCATCGGGCGTAATGGCTCAGGGAAAAGCACACTCGCCAAACTGTTACTCAATCTTTATGAGCCGCAAAGTGGATCAATCTTAATGGATGGAATTGATATCAAACAGATAGACCCGGCAGATCTGCGTAAAAATATTTCGTATGTTGCACAGGATATTACACTTTTCAAAGGAAATGTTCGGGATAACATTGTGTATCGCAATACACGAGTAAGCGATGAACAGATGATTCGAGCATCAGTTATTTCGGGTGCTGATGAATTTATCCGAAAACATCCTCAAGGGTATGAAATGCCGATTGGAGAACGAGGGATGGGGCTTTCAGGCGGACAGCGCCAGAGTATTGGTATTGCGCGGGCACTTTTGTTTGAATCACCAATCGTTATCATGGATGAACCGAGTAATGCGATGGATCAGCTCAGCGAAAATCGTCTTCTCGCTAATTTGAAAACTTATTTATTGGATAAAACTGCAATTATCATTACACAAAAAAATACGGCTCTCTCTTTAGTCGATCGGATTATTGTGATGGAGAACGGGAAAATTTATATGGATGGGCCCAAAGATCAAGTTATAGCTAAACTTTCGGGAGGCAATATATGAGAGACGAAAATCATTCATTTGATTCCAACGACTTGACATTTATGAGAAGCCTCTCTACTGCAGTATTAGAGGATACTCCAAAACGGCTTCGTTTGGTCTTATTATTCTGGTTTGTCACAGTCATTTTTTTTCTCTTATGGGCTGCTTTTTCTCCAATAGATGAGATTGTCAGGGGCAATGGAAAAGTTATCCCAGGAGGGGACAATCAGATGATTCAGAATCTAGAAGGAGGGATAGTTAATTCCATTCTCATTAAAGAAGGGCAAAAAGTCAAAGAAGGTGATGTACTTTTGAAGGTAGATAATATTAAATCATCTTCAACATATGAGAGTTCACAATATAAATCAGCTGAATTGCGTGCCAAACTTGTCCGTCTCCGTGCAGAAGCAAATGGAGGGGCATTTTCACCGACAGCGGAGGATATGAAACAAATTCCAGCGCAGATTATGCAAGAGCGTAGTTTGTATCTTTCCAATCAGGAGAATCTTCGTTCACAAATCTCAGGACTTAATGATCAGTATGCTCAAATTCAGAATCAAAAAATACAAACGCAAGGGCGTATTGCTGAACAAAAGCGTTCTCTTGGTTTAATCAGGGAAGAAGTGGCGATTTCAGAGCCTATGGTGGCCCAAGGGATTAAACCGAAAGTGGAATTTTTGAAGCTTCAGCGTGAAATGAGTGATATTGCGGAGCGCTATAACGCTTCAATCGCTTCAATTCCCCAATTGAATGCACAGATGAACGAAATCAGTAGTAAAATCAGACAGGCACGTTCGGAATTTATGATGAAAGCGAAACAAGATCTCAATGAAGCTGAAACAGATTATCAACGTATAGGAGCTGAAAGTTCTGCATTGGCTGACCAGGTGACGAGAACAGTCGTTAAATCACCGATTAACGGGATTGTTCAAAAACTTTTTGTTAACACTGTCGGAGGCGTTATCAAACCGGGAGACGATCTGGTTGAAATTGTTCCGACAGAAGGAGGGATGTTGGCTGAAGTCAAGATTAAACCTTCGGATATCGCTTTTATTTATCCGGGTCAAGATGCGATTGTGAAAGTAACGGCTTATGATTTTTCAATTTACGGTTCTTTACGCGGTAAAGTTGTAACCATCAGTCCTGATACTGTAAGTGATAAAAATGATAATGTTTACTATGTGGTAAAAGTTCAAACGGATAAAAAATATCTTGGTACAAAAGAGAAGCCTCTTAAAATCATTCCGGGGATGACAGTCAATGTCGATATCGTTACCGGTAAGAAAAGTATTTTAGAGTACATACTCAGACCGCTATTAAAAGCCAAGGAATACACCTTTACGGAGCGATAAATGAAACTGTATCTCATATCGGATGATAGTAATATCAGAACACGTTTGTCTCGTATTTTCGCAGAGTGGAAACCTATGGTATTATCAAAATTAGAGCTTGATTTTGAGGAAAATTCAATGCTGATTGTGAGTGATAATCTACTGGACGAATTGAGTGATGTAGATCGCCAAAAAATTTTTGGATATCGTGTTATGGTTTTATCAATGGTGCCGGATTTCATCCATGCTCATCAGTATTTACAAATTGGAGCTATGGGGTACGGCAATGCAATGATGCATGAAACCCACTTGCACTCGGCGTATCAAGCATTAGAAGAGGGGAAAGTATGGCTACACCCTGATTTTATTTCTTATATGATTATGCAAATTCGCGACGCCAATGCTACGAAAGAACAATCATTTGTAATATTGGATGTTTTAAGTAAACGTGAACGTGAAGTGGCATTGATGTTGGGCAATGGTGCCACTCATCAAGAAATAGCCACAGCACTGGATATTACGACACGTACAGTAAAAGCACATGCAACTGCAATCTATCAAAAGCTTGATGTAAAAGATCGTTTGGCTTTATCAATTTTACTCCATACTTGATTTTTATTTGTAATTAGTACCTAAGTACAATAGTATTATTTTTCTAATCTCGTTACAATGTGTGATATAAAAAATCGCATTAGCAGGAGAATATCATGGCACGAGTTATCGGATATGTAAAATCGATTGAAAATGGGATCTTTTTCGCCAAAGACGAAAAAGGTAATATTCGTGAATTAAAAGCAGGTGAAGCGATTCAGGAAGGTGAAATCGTCTATGGTGCTTCTAATAATGCAGCCAATGCAGAAATCATCGTTGATGTGACTCTTGCCGGGGCAGGGGATATTGTCCTTGCGGGAAATGCGGCGCTTAGTTTTGAAACGTCATTGTTGCAAGGGTTGTTTACACATGAAGATGCGGTTGTTCATGTGAACTCGATGAAAGATGCTTTGGCATTGCAAGAAGCATATCATGCGGCCGGTGTTGACGCATGGACAGAAGGGTATAAGGCAACAGGGATAGAAGCCGGAGGAAATGAAGATGAAACCGCAGCCGGGGGTGCAACGACAGATGGGGAGTTGCCAACAAATGACGTATTTTACAGCCCGACAGGTGAAATTACCGATGTTACGACCGGTTTGCATCCAACAGCACCGGGTGTTTCTGCAATTACGTTAGAACAGCCGACAGTTATTTTAGAATCCAACAGCATTCCTACTGCAGAGTGGGTACTGGCTGTAGGGGAAGACGGTGTGGTAGATGAAGGTGCATTGCCAGGTGGTAATTTGGGTGGCACTCTTAGTACGGGCGGTACGTTAGATATTACAACAGGTGGTGACACAATCAATACAGTAGGTGGTGTTGTGATTAATGGTGTAGACGTGACGCATGGTGGTACTGTCCATGGCATTTATGGAGATTTGGTAATCTCGGTAAATGATGGCGTATATAGCTGGGTATATACCTTGAATGCAAATGCACCACACACAAATCCAAATCAAACGGGTGCGTCCGATCAGTTTCCGGAAGAGGCATTCTCATTGGTAGTCACTGATGATAATGGAGATAAAACTCCACCAGCGGATATGACAGTATTGATCAATGATGACGGCCCGATAGCGTATTTGGATACCAACAGTGTGACAGAAGGGGCGACATTGTCAGTGGCGGCTGCAAATGGTGTGTTGAACAATGACAGTGCCGGTGCGGATGGATTTGCAAGCAATGGTTCAGTTGTAGGTGTAGCAGCGGGCAGCAATACTGCAAATCCGGTAAGCGGCAATGTATCGACAGAGATCGAGGGGATATATGGTAGACTGACATTAAATGCAGATGGAAGTTATACCTATGTTTCAACAGCTAATAGTATTGGAGCTAATGCGGTTGATACCTTTGTTTACACTATGAAAGATGGTGAAGGTGACTTGTCGACGGCGACATTGACGATTGATGTCAACAATATCACTATGATTGCCAGTGGTGTTGATGCAGTGGTTAGTGAAGCAGGATTAGCGAGTGGCAGCGCTGCGGCAACAAACAGTGAAGTATTTAACGGTCTGGTTAGCACAACAGGCGGTACTGGCCCATATACCTATGAGCTTACGAGTGGTGCGCATGGAAATTACGGTAATATTGTTTTCAATAGTGATGGAAGCTATACCTATACGTTGGTTACGCCATATAGCACAAATCCGAGTGTCAATAATGGAATGAATACGGAAGATAATCGTGACAGTTTCACTTATAAAGCAATAGATGCAAACGGCAACACTACGACAGGTGTTATAAACGTGGATATTGTTGATGATGTACCAACAGCACGCGCTGACACGACTACCCAAAGTGTGGAAGATACTCCTGTTATTTATAATGTATTAGCCAATGATACTCAGGGAGCAGATGGAGCGACTGTAACAGCGGCCAGTATTCAACCGGGTCATGGGAGTGGGACAGTGAGCTTCTTGCCAAATGGGCAAGTCACGTATACTCCTGCACAGGGTGAAGAAGGGACAGTTCTCATTAATTATACAATTACAGATAAAGATGGTGATATTTCTGCGTCAACGTTGACTATCCAGTTGCAAAACGACAGTGTACCTACTGCTGGTATTACGTATGCAACGGTGGACGATGACGGTTTGGCAGCCGGAAATGCGGCGAGCACAACAGGAGATATCGATGCCAACGCGGGCGAGGTTCCGTTTTCAGCGTCTGAAGCGGTTTGGAAC
>NZ_JAQUHV010000014.1:0-24920 GCF_028681615.1 Sulfuricurvum sp. | reverse complement strand
GGACAAGCTGGGGACAACACCGAGAACAATGCAGTGGTTAACTTGCAATACTACACAGTATCGGATTCAGACGGCAGCACGGCACAGGGTACATTGAACATCACATTCAATGACGATATGCCAAGCGCGAGCGATTCGGCACTTAGAAGCTTGGACGAAGGAGCCTTTGTCGAAGGTGATTTCAGTTTCGTAGCGGGCGCAGATGGTGCGGGCGTGACCCATATCAATGGCCAAGCGCTGAGCTTTGGAGAGGATGGATATTCCCAAGCAATTGATACCGGACACGGGTCTATCCAAGTGACGGCAGCTGGCCATTACATCTTTACCGCGGATGCGAGTGTAAACAATACTTCAGGGGCGGTCGTTGACAATCTGACGTTCACCGTGACGGACAGTGACGGAGATGCAGTAACGGCAAATGCGAGCTTCAGTATCAATGATGCGAATATACCGAGTGCTGGTATTACGTATGCAACGGTGGACGATGACGGTTTGGCAGCCGGAAATGCGGCGAGCACAACAGGAGATATCGATGCCAACGCGGGCGAGGTTCCGTTTTCAGCGTCTGAAGCGGTTTGGAACGGTACACTGATCCATAACTTTGGCGGAGACGGAGCCGGTTCAATCACATTCAGTACGATGGACGGAACGACTGGTACGGTAGGGCAGGAGAGCGTGACGTATCACTGGAATGCAGGCACATTGACAGCGGTTATTACGAGCAGTATCGATGCTTCTCGTGTAGGTCAGGAGTTGTTCAATGTAGTAGTGAATCCGACATCAGGTGACTACACGGTTACGTTAGAGAAGAATGTACTTCAGCTTAGTCTCGATGGACAAGCTGGGGACAACACCGAGAACAATGCAGTGGTTAACTTGCAATACTACACAGTATCGGATTCAGACGGCAGCACGGCACAGGGTACATTGAACATCACATTCAATGACGATATGCCAAGCGTTTTGGATAAAACGGATTTAATCTATTCAAATTGGAGTTATAGCGGAACAGGTATTTATGATTACAGTATAGGTGCTGATACTCATAGTAGCCCATATTCTGCAACTAATTCTGATTTTGCATCCATTACATTGGCAGGTGTTGTCGGTAGTAATGCGATTTTGAATCAATCAGTCACTTGGGATTCGGAAAGTGCCAATACAGCAGTATTTAAAGTCGCATTTGATTATGCGAGTAATCCAACAACTCCAAGTATATTAACGCATGAGACGGGTAGTTTGACATTCGATAAAGTTGCAGGTACTTATACTGTCCATCTGGATCATCCGATTGAGAGTTATACGGTTTTGTCAACTGCCCAAGGGCAAAGCTTTATTGGATATGAATCTGGAACATCGACAGTTGATTCAACGCATCCGGCGGTAATGGTAACGCAGTTGTCATCCAATTTTTATGTTCAATTTACTGGTGATACAAGTAGCAATAGTTCTCCTTTGATTTCTGGCGATGGTAATACAGGTGATTCCACTTATACGTCTGGTGAATTACTGAGTTCTGGAACAAGCTGGGTCAGTGTTTCGAACTCCGCAAATGGAGTCGGTGGTGATACGATTGGACAAAAGGATATTTTAGATTTCAATTTTTACAGTTCAGATCCAAAAGGGTATGCTATCAGCACACCAACAGCACAAGCAAATAATATGTATTTACGATTTGATGGCATCGGTAATACAGAAGATCTCGTTGTCAACCTCAAACTTTATGACACTGTAGCAGGTACTTATACAACCAAGGCTGTTGTAATAGATAATACTGATATTTATAAACATGGTGATACATTGCCTTCAGGTTATACGAATTTTGTACTGGACAATAATGATGGACTGGTAATTATCGAAAGCAACGATTACAATAGTGCTGGTCAGCATTATGTCATTGTAGGTGCGCAGGTGATCACGACGACTGACAATTTAAGTGGGTCAGGCATTGATCTGAACCCTGCTGTAGGGGATAGCGGTGCAAGTACAGGTACTGAGGCATTTGGAGCGCTTACGAGTGATACTGATGTTATTAAAATCTCGGATATCGGTATTGTCACAGCGACGACTTCGACTCAAAATGCCAATCTGCAGTTTAATGTCAGCAATGTGGATGCAGACGGGGATATGACAAATACCCAGACATTACATGTAACGATCGATAGTGATCATATCTTTACGGGTACCTCTGCGGATGAATCGATACAAGGTACGTCCGGCAGCGATCTACTCTCAGGTGGAGGCGGTGACGATATTCTCGTCAGCGACATTCATACAAATAGTGGTGTATTGGATACGACTACAGATCATACATTCAAAGGAATTGATGGCGGAACAGGTGTTGATACATTGGTGCTTACAAGCAATAATAATATAGATTTCAGTGCATTGGATAACACAAATAATCCGATTACGAATATCGAGATTATTGATCTGAATGTAGGCAATCACCAGCTCCAAAATATTTCGCTTCAGGATGTTTTGGATATTACAGGTAAAAGTACGGACACTACATTAACTATTTTGGGTGATAGTGGAGATAAAGTTGGATTGGCAAATTCTAGCGAATGGAATTCACCAACACAAGTTTCACATGAAATTAATGGTGTTAGTTACAACTTCAATGAGTATACGAGTACTACAGATTCTACCGTTGTACTGAGAGTTGAGACAGACATACAGTCGATTTAACTTAAATCGGCTGAAAAGTGTTATCATAAGCGTATGAAAAAGACGCTCACTATTTTTCTTCTAATGGCGGCAATAGCCGCCATTCTCTTTAGCTCTCCCTCATTTGGCATTGCACAGACATTATTAAATAAAATCGAAAAAGAGTACGGTCCGTTTGCCGTACGCCGTGCAGCTGCATTGGTGCAGATGATGAATGAGGCAAAAGATTTAAGTGAGATGGAAAAACTCGAAAAAGTGAACGAATTTTTTAATCAAACTCCTTACGCATCCGATAAAGACGTATGGGGAGTGAGTGATTACTGGGCAACACGGTTGGAGTTTATCGGCAAAGACAGAGGAGATTGTGAAGACTACGTCATTGCCAAATATTTTACCCTTAAAGAACTTGGCGTGCCGACGTCGAAGCTTTATATGACGTATGCAAAGTCGCTCCGCTATAAAACGGCGCATCTGGTATTGACATATTATGAAAAACCGAGAGCGATGCCGCTGGTACTTGATAACTACAATTTCAGAATACTTCCTGCCAGTATGCGTGACGATCTAGTCCCGATTTACAGTTTCAGCGGAGATGAGCTCTTTAATGCCAAACAAGCGCAAATTGGGAAAATCGTTCCTGCAGCAGCACAGCAGACTCGTCCATGGGATGAGTTGATTATTTCACGACAAAAGGATTAGAGATGAGTTTATTTAAACAGATGGCGATTATATTAAGTTTCTTTTTGATAGTGATATTGGCTTCGGTTATGGTGCTTAATTTCAAAAGTGCGACGGAATTCGTCCAAAATCAACTCTACACGGATGCAAAAAACACGGCACACTCACTTGGGCTATCCCTTTCCAAGGTAGCCGATCCGAATGATACTTCCAGTATGGAGACAATGATCAATGCGATTTTTGACAGCGGATATTATGAAATGATCCGTCTGGTTGATCTTGATGGAAAACAGATTTATATACGTCAAAACGATGTACGTGTACATGATGTTCCACAGTGGTTTGTTCAGAGGATAGCTATCCGCAACGTAACGGTAAAAAGCGATATCATGATGGGATGGAATCGTTTTGGTACCCTCGAAGTGAGTGGGCATACGGGACACGCATATCGGCAACTGTACATTACTTTTATAGATCTGATCAAAACGTTTTTAGTAGTAGGAAGTATTGTATTTATTCTATTATATTTATTGTTATCTTTGAGTCTCAAATCACTTGTAAGGGTCCGAAACCAGGCTCTGGCAATCATCGATAATGAATTTATTATTGAGAAAAAAATTCCTTTTACGACCGAATTTCGCTCTGTTACGGTAGCTATGAATGCGATGGTTGCTAAAGTAAAAGATATTTTTGACCGAGAAAATGCGACGCTCTTGCATTATCAAGAGTTACTCTATAAGGATCCGGAAACAAAACTTTACAATCGCCGTTATCTTGCCGTGAAGCTGCAAGATTATTTGCAGTCACATAGCTCTTTATCGTCGGGTGTGTATGTGATAGTCAGTTTTGACGAAGTAGAGCGGTTAAAACGTGAATTGGGATATCATCAAGATTGTACATTGATGAAAGAACTTGCGAATGATTTGCTATCCCAGTTTGAAAGCTTCAGGAATGCATTGATCATACGGCTCAATGAATCCGATTTTTTTGTTGTCATTCCTGAAAGTGATATCTCTGCCATACACCCTTTACTTGAAAATGTGATGAATCATATGCACAGTGTCATGGAAGAAATAGATTCTGTTTTGTCTTATTTGACGATAGGATGTGGTATTGGTACTTATAGTGAACGAGATACCCTTAAATCGCTTTTCTCACGTGCTGATCATGTTGTTGTCGAAGCTAAACAAAAAGGGAATTTTACAATCGATGTGTGTCAAAAAGAGGGTGAAACATTAATTTTAGGGCGTGAGGAGTGGCGAAACGAGTTACTTCAAAGTTTGGAAGAGTCACGGATACTTTTGGCGGTTCAGGATGTTGTAGAGGTGCAGTCGGGTATTTTGAATGTGATTCACAAAGAGGTATATTTACGATTATTAGATCGTGACGGAAATATTCAGACTGCCGGTTATTTTATCCCTGTTGCAACAAGTTTGGGATTAATCGAAACATTAGATCGCTATGTTATCGAGGAAGCGTTGAAATATATTAATGCCCACTCTTTCAATGCTCCACTTGCACTTAATCTGAGCAGTGATTTTATCAAAAAATCTGCAAATATATCTTGGTTGAAAGAACAATTGGAAGCATTTCATCTCCAGAACAATTTGGTTTTGTGGTTTGAGGTGAACAATGCGACTGCATTACATGAACTCGAAGCCGTCTCTTCGATTGGATCAATGTTCAAAAAGCTTGGATATCAATTCGGAATTGATCATTTTACGATACCCGAAGAAGGAGCCACGTATTTACAAGATATTCGTCCAGACTACATCAAAGTCAATGGAACGTATTTACAGGATATCATGGTTGAGAAAGAGACAGGAAAAAGGATGGAAAGTTTCACTAATCTAGCACGAACGTTGGATATTATGGTAATTGCTATCAATATTGAAGATGAAAATGAAATTAAAAATTTGAAAGAGTTAGGGATTGAACGGTTTGAAGGTTCATATATTTCTCCCGTTACATTGCTGCAGTAACTTACCCTTTTTTACGGGTAAGTACGAATGCGAAAAGTGCCACAACTGCTAAAAGTATATAGATATTACCTTGCTCAACCATTTAGTTCTCCTAATAATTTTTTCATAATTTCGATGTGATAGCTCTCTTGATAGTTGATAAATTCAAAAAATGAGGCAAGTTTTTCATCGGTGATAGACGAAGAGAGTTTTCGGCACTCTTCTTTGGCATTTTCCTCTTCCTGTATCCCTGAAGTGAGAAACTTTTCCATATCGGTGATTTCATACGTTCGCGGATGCAGAGGTCTCGGAAGTGCCAAAATCCCCATTTTTGCCATCATTTCCCCAAACGAGCGCAGATGAAAATGGGACTCATCAATCAGGTCTTGATAATGGCTGACCTGTGCCGCAGTCGTCGCACGAATTTGCTGATAAAAATAGACCATGATGAGTTCATACTCTTTGTAGCTCTCTTCAAACAAGAAGTAGGTCAGCGCGTCGGTTTCAGCTGAACTGAGCAGAGAATCCGGCCAATGGCGGGAACGATTAAAGGCAGTAATCGGTTCATCCAAAGAATTTTTTTCGAGATAAACCTCCAACGCCGAAAGGATATATTTTTCATCGTTTTTCATCCGTTCACTCAAAGGGGATGATAGATAGAGCAGATGGAGGGTTTTTATCTCATTGATCGCCGTACGGATCAATTCAAAAAAAGAAGTGCTTTCAATCGTAAAATTTGGGTCACGTTCATAATCGTACGCTGAATTGTTTTCATATAGCGATCCGGCGAGCCATTTGAGATGGCGGAATTCCATTTGGGAAAACTCGTACAGACGGTTTTTTACCCACGGGTCATTCACCGCAAAGGACATAAAAGTGATCCGCAGCCAAAGCTGGTGTTTGCGTCGAAAAAGTGTTGCGTCGATCATTCTTCTACCTCACATTCCATTCCTATTTCAATCGCGTGAAGCTCTTCGGTCGAGCCTTCTTTGCGTTGTTGTTCATGGATCAAAGCCGCTTCAAATGCCGTAAGTACCATATTCGCGCATGCTTGTTGCTTGAGCGGTCCCATGGCAACTTTATCGCGAAGTTTTTGGGCTGCACTTTGGGCATATGCGATTGTTTGTCCTTTGATCATTTCGGTGAACATTGAGCCTAAAACGACGGTATCTTGACAGCCGTTCGTCGCATAGCCGACTTCCTGCAGTGTTGTGTCTTTTGTATTGATATAAAAAATGACAAATTCACCGGTTTTTTCACTGTGCCCGACTCCCACACCCGTGGGAGTTTGGAGCGGACCGTAATTGCGCGGGTGCATGAGATGCTCGATGATCTCTTGATTTAGATTATTTTCCATATTTTTATTATACCGTACCTCATAGCCTCTCCTAAGAGATTTAACCGTACAATCGCGTTATGAAAACAATTACACCTGAACATCTACGCTATTTACCCACTACCCGTGCCGAAATGGATGCACGCGGATGGGATCAATGCGATATTATCCTCATCTCCGGCGATGCCTATATCGACTCACCCTTTATCGGGGTTGCCGTTGTAGGGCGGATATTGGAGAGAGAAGGGTACCGAGTCGGGATTATCGGACAGCCGGATATTACCACCGATGATGTGATGCGCTTGGGCGAACCGAAACTTTTTTGGGGTGTGAGCGGCGGAAGCGTCGATTCGATGGTTTCCAACTACACCGCGACCAAAAAATTCCGTAACAGTGACGACTATACTCCCGGCGGTGTTAACAATGCACGACCCGATCGAGCCGTGCTCGTTTATACGAATCTGATCCGCAAACATTTCAAAAACACGGTCCCTATCGTCCTCGGAGGGATCGAAGCGAGTTTGCGCCGCGTCACCCATTATGACTACTGGACAAACAAACTGCGCAAGCCGATCTTGTTTGATTCCAAAGCCGATTATCTGATTTATGGAATGGGGGAGGGTGCGATTATCGCTCTGCCCAAAGCGTTAGCTTCCGGTGAATCTCCTCATAACATTCGCGGTGTATGTTATATCGCCAAAGAGCCTCGTGAAGGGTATTTGACCTTGCCGTCTCATGCTGAGTGTTTGGAAAACAAAGAGAGCTATATTGACCTGTTTGACGCGTTTTACCATAACAACGATCCGATTTCGGCAAACGGTTTGTGCCAAGAGGTGGACGGACGCTACAGTATCCAAAACCCACCTGCGGATTATTTGGACGAATCGGAAATGGACGCGGTATCCGCATTGCCGTATACCCGTGAACTCCATCCGTATCATCGTCCGAAAGGGGCGGTTAAGTGTCTGGAAACCATCAAGTTTTCGATTATGACCCATCAGGGGTGCTGGGGAGAATGTAATTTCTGTGCCATCGGTGTCCATCAGGGGCGTACCATCCGTACCCGCAGCGAAGAGTCGATCTTAAAAGAGGCGGCACAGTTTACCGAATACAAAGATTTTAAAGGGATCATCAGCGATGTCGGAGGCCCTACGGCTAACATGTACGGCTATGAATGTACTAAAAAGCTCAAGCACGGGACCTGTACCCATCAGCGATGCGTGGATGACACCCACTTGTGCAAATCGATGAATGTCGATCACACCCGTGTTATTAACCTATTGCGTCGTTTGCGTGAAGTACGCGGAATCAAAAAAGCGTTTGTCGCTTCCGGCGTCCGTTATGACTTGATCAACGAAGACAAAAAGAACGGTTATGAGTATCTCAAAGAGATGGTGAAACATCACATCTCGGGACAGATGAAAGTCGCCCCTGAACACACCTCGGATCATGTTCTGCATCTGATGAACAAACCGGGCAAACAAACCCTCGTCGATTTTAAAAAGCTCTATGACAAGCTCAACCGCGAAGAGGGGAAAAAGCAGTTTCTGACCTACTATCTTATCGCCGCCCATCCGGGATGCACCGAAAAAGATATGCACGATTTGAAGCGTTTTACGACGGACGAACTAAAGATGAACCCTGAACAGGCTCAGGTTTTTACCCCTACACCGGGGACGTATTCGGCAGTAATGTACTACACCGAAATGGACCCCGAAACCCGTCAAAAAATCTTTGTCGAAAAAGATACGGCGCGTAAAGAGAAACAAAAACAGATCGTCGTTGCCAAAGACTCTTTTAAAAGCGGTTTCGCGAGTTAAATTGAAGAGCGAAAAAATAGTGGAACAATTTTTGCGCTCTTACCTCTCTTTTAGCTTTCATTACCTACAATAAACACTTCAAACTCAATACTACGGAACCTCTTTGCGAATCGATAAATTTTTAAATGCGGTCAATCTGACCAAACGCCGTGCCGTCGCTCAGGATATGATCGGCGAGGGTGTCGTCTACATCAACGACAAAGCGGTGAAGCCTGCTAAAAACGTTGCAGTAGGGGATATCATCACTCTCGTCTATCTCGAAAAACAGATGCGCTACGAAGTACTCGCTATCCCGACGATCAAATCAACCCCGAAATCCCAGCAAAACCTCTATGTAAAGGAACTCTCATGATCGCTACGAAATCCGATTTTGAAGCACTTTTTGAACATAGAATGAGCGATGAGCAGATGCGGGAGTTTTTACTCTCCCTTACCCTCAATGAAGAGACCTCTGCGGAAATGATCGCAACTGCGGCAGAGGTGATGCGTACCCACTCGATCATCCTCGAAGTCCCTGCTGAACTTAAGCCCAAACTGATCGATGTCGTGGGAACGGGGGGAGACAAGAGCGGAAGTTTCAATGTCAGCTCTACGGTAGCGCTTGTCCTCGCGGCGTCGGGAGCTTATGTCGCCAAACACGGGAATCGCTCCATCACTTCCAAATCAGGCAGTGCCGATGTTCTAGAATATCTGGGGGTCAAACTCGATCTTACGCTGGAGCAAAGCTCGACGCTGCTTCAAGAGTGCGGATTTACCTTTTTGTTCGCCCAATACCACCATCCGGCGATGAAGTTTATCATGCCGGTACGCCGTTCGATCCCTGAAAAAACGCTCTTTAATATCCTCGGTCCTCTCACTAATCCGGTAGGGCTTTCCAAAATACTTTTAGGGGTGTTTGACGAGGTATTTGTCCCGAAAATGGCGGAAGCGGCGCGTACGCTGGGGATGCAATCGGCGATTGTGGTGAGTTCGCGGGAGAAGATGGATGAAATCAGCATCAGTGACATCACCTATGCGGGACATCTGAAAAACGGTGTAATCGAGTATTTTGAGATCGATCCGCAGATGTTCGGGATTAAGAAAGCCCCTTTTGAAGCGATCCTCGGAGGGGAAGCGGAACGTAACGCCCAAATCCTCACCGATATCTTAAACAACCGCTCAACTGAGGCGCAACGGGATATGGTGCTGATCAATGCGGCATACGCTCTCGTCGCGGAGGGGATGGCACGTGATGTCCAAGAAGGGCTTGAGATTGCCAAAGATACGTTGCGCAGCGGCAAAGCAGCTGACAAACTAAAACAAATCATATCGGTCTCTTCCAAACTATGATGAAATTGACCCTCGATGAATTACCGCAGGTGTGCGAGCGTATAGTCGCAGAACTTCCTCAGGGTGGTGTCGTCATTTTGCAAGGCGATTTGGCGAGCGGGAAGACGACTTTGACACAGGCGTTTGCCCGTTATCTCGGGATGGAAGAGACGGTTACCTCTCCTACATTTTCTCTGCAGCAGCGTTACGGTGATAAACTCTACCATTACGATCTCTACAACTACGGTTTCGAGAAGTTTCTGAGTCTGGGGATGATGGAAGAGCTGGAGCGAGAGGGGTATCATCTGGTCGAGTGGGGAGATACTGCTCTGATCGATTTGCTAAAGCGATGCGGGATCGATTGTCTGATTTTAAAAATTACAAAATGCGATGATCAATCGCGATATTACGAGGTGCAGCGTGCATGAATTAAAAGTCGATCATTTGGTTAAAACGATCAAAAACCATGAGATTGTTCGGGGCATCAGTATGGAACTTCGTACCGGAGAGGTAGTAGGGCTGCTCGGACCCAACGGTGCGGGGAAAACAACGACGTTTTACATGATTTGCGGTTTGATCGAAGCGACAGGTGGGAAAGTCTACATAGACGGCGAGGACGTGTCCAATCTGCCGCTTCATCAGCGCTCACGCATGGGAATCGGTTATTTGCCTCAGGAAGCATCGATCTTTAAAGACCTCACCGTGGAGGAAAATCTTATTATCGCGGCGCAAGCGGGAAAATTGAACAAAGAGATGGCGGAAAAACGGATCGAAGAGCTGTTGGAAATGTTTAACATCGAGCCGATCCGGAATCGCCGCGGAATCAATCTCAGCGGGGGAGAACGCCGTCGTGCCGAGATAGCCCGTGCATTGGTAAACAAACCCCGCTTTTTGCTCCTCGATGAACCGTTTGCCGGAGTCGATCCGATCGCGGTCATGGATATTCAGGGTGTTATCTCTCAGTTAGTGGAGTATGGAATCGGAGTATTGATTACGGACCATAACGTACGTGAGACGTTAGCGGTGTGTGATCGGGCATATGTCATTAAAAGCGGCGAATTGCTCGCTTCGGGGACCAGTGATGAGATTGCGCATAACAGCGACGTTCGCCAGCACTACCTCGGTGAATCGTTCAAGTTCTAACATCACATGCTACGGGTCAAGACAAGCGTCGAGCTCAAAAACAAGCTTTCCAATACCCTTCGTAACTGGCTGCCGATTTTACAATCGAGTCTCAGCGATTTGGGCGAGGCGATGGCTCCGTTTGTCGAGGGCAATCCTCTCATCGAGATAAAATCGGGATATGAAGAGTCGTTTGAATCGAGAATCCCGAAAAAAATTCTCTACGGATATGTCCAAAATTCCCAAAGTGAAGTGATTGAAGCCCTAACGGTTCAAAGTAAAGGTTTATACGAAGTTCTTGAAGAACAGATGGATACGTCGTTATTTCCGACACCGATATCGCGAGCAGTCGCAACCCATATTATCGAGAACCTGGATGAGGAGGGGTATTATGAAGGGGATAGTGAAGCATTCTGTACCCAAAACAGTATCACGCATGATCAATTCGAAAAAATTCGTCTCCGTTTTATCCATATCGAACCTGTCGGTATCGGCGCTCGAAATGTTAACGAATCGTTCTTGTTTCAGCTTGAATCCGCTTCTATCAGTGATGAGGGATATACCCTTGCACGTGAAATAATTACCCATTTGGAAGAGCTTGGAAATTATCGTAAAGAGCCTGCTTTTGAAGAGGCAATGAAGGTTATAGGAAGCTTTAAAAATCCACCTGCGATCGATTATCTGGAAGACTCGACGCAGGTTATACCGGATCTGATGATCCATAACGATCCGGAGACAGGGATAGAAGTACGCCTCAATGACAGATATTATCCCGATATCACAATCGATGCGGCGTATGGAGTTGATCACCCGTTTGTCCGTGACAAGCTTAAAGAGGCGAAAAGCCTCGTCGATGCACTTGAGATGCGTAAAGCGACATTGTATAAAGTGGGATTGATGATCGTCGAATACCAGTACGATTTTTTTACGGGAGGGGCCATCAAACCGCTAACGCTTAAAACATTAGCCGATGAATTCGGTCATAATCCCTCAACTATTTCCCGCGCGATTGCCAATAAATACATTGCGTGCGATCGCGGTATCTATCCGATGAAAGATTTCTTTACCACCGCTATCGACGAAGATGTTTCCAATGCCGCAATCAAAGAATACGTAAGCGAACTGGTCAAAAATGAATCGCATAAAAAACCGCTCAGTGATATGAAACTGCTCGAGTTGATCCAGGATAAATTTAAAATCACCATGGTTCGCCGTACGATTGCCAAATACCGCAAACAGCTCAATATTGCAGGCTCATCCGAACGTAAACAACTCTATCTTTTAGGGCGGTCGTGAAAGCCATACAAGATTATCTGGATGCTGAGGTAGCAGCCCGAAATTGTGAAGATGAGCTTTGTTTTGAGCGTCCGGATCCTCTTTTAATCGCACGCAGATCGATGGATCAGCATCACGCCCTTACATGTGCATTGTTCGCCTATGGGAGCGCTAAAGCTATCGTTGCCTTTTTATCCTCTTTGGAGGATGATCTGTATGATACGAACGAATCAGATTTACGGCATAAATTAAAAGGAAAATATTACCGTTTTCAAACGACCGAAGATATTGTTCAATGGTTTCGTACATTGGGAGCACTAAGAGAGATCGGTGGGGCGGAAAAGGTATTTATGCAAGGGTATAAAGAAACCGGAATAATCGGCGGAGTTACATCATTGATCAGTACCCTTTACGATCTCAACTCGTATCGCTCTACCGGGTATCAATTTTTGATCGGAAAACCGATTGATACTGTTAACAAGGCTTCAGCAATGAAACGCTGGATGATGTATTTACGTTGGATGGTACGTCACGATGCATTGGATATGGGTTTATGGAAAGAGGTAAAACAAAGTGATCTGATAATGCCGCTGGATACCCATACGTTTAATGTTTCTCGCCGATTGGGGCTGTTAGAGCGTAAACAGTGTGATATGAAAGCAGCTATAGAATTGACGGAAATGCTGAAACGGTTTGATCCGCTTGATCCGCTTAAATACGATTTTGCCCTGTATCGCATCGGGCAGGAAAAACTGCTTTAGAGATTGAATGGTTACGGCGTATATTCCCAGTATAAATAGTTTATGCTGATGCCGTTAATAGTATTAAATTTTTCCTTGGTACGGACAAGCTTTGCAATCAAAAAAACAACAATCTTCAACATATTGATATCACTTTTAGTCTCTATAATACAAATGTGCTACAATCTCATCCTAAAAATAAGCAATATAAGAAGTTTACACGGGTATGAAAAAAATTTTAATCGTCAGTGACGGAGCTATTGGTCATCACTATATTGAGCGTGTGATCGGTACCTATACCAGTGAAAATCTTTATTATGTCGTCCAGACGCAGGAAAATGATTTTCAAGGATTTAATCCTGCCCGCTTTAAATTCTTTCAATTTGACACCACCAGTTTTTACAAAATTTCCAACTTATTGAAAATGGACTTTTGGCAAGTCGTATTGGTAATGGAAAATGCGAGTGATCTGGAACATACGATTAAAAATATCCGAATGTATAAACCCTCTATTCGAATTATTGCATTGGATTTGTGGAATGCAACCAGCCCTAATGATGATATCGAATGGGTAAATATGCAAGAACTTATTGCCGCAAATTTGATTGACTACCTCCCGAACATTCCTGTTTTAGCTAAAAATATCGGATTGGGTTCCGGTGAAATCATGGAAGTAATCGTTCCTTTCGGAAGCTCATTTGTGTACCGTCATATCGGCTCCATTGAGCAAAAAAATTGGAAAATCGCTGCCATTTATCGTAATAGGCAGTTAATAATTCCAAGTGACAATAAAATGATTCAGCCTAATGATACGTTGGTATTGGTGGGAGAACCTTCAGTATTGCGATCCATTTATCGAGCGATTAAACGGGAACTTGGGCAATTTCCCGCACCGTTTGGATCTAAACTTTATCTTTATATCGACATGAGTATTGAAAAATCCTCATCGATTATGGCATTAGTTAGACGCAGTGTTTTTATCCAAAAAAAGCTGCGGCAACCTCTTATTGTCAAGGTGATCAATCCGGGTGATATCGATGTATTGCGAATGCTGAAAGCCTCGGCTCAGGACAATATGACAATCGATATCTGTTACGACGGAAAACCGGATGAAGAGATGATTTTTAACGATATTAAAAAATATCATATCGGCTTGTTTTTGGTTTCTCATCGTGCTTTTGCCTCTTCTTCCATCCGTAAAAAACTTTATGCCGGAAATGTGCCGGTACTGAAACTTGCTGAACGGTCTTTTTCTGCGTTGAAAGAGAGTGTTGTTATTTTAAGTGATGAGGGACATATTGAAAATATATCGACGACAATTTTTGACGTCTCTTCCCAATTCGGATTTAATCTGGAGTTGATAAACTATATCAATGAAGAGGGGTCTCATAAGCATGAAGTCATTGAACATTTCAATAACCTTTCGACCATTTTTTCGAAATCGATTCATGTTTCCCAACAAGAAAGCAATCCGATCAGAGAGTTGCGTGAACGTGAGAATTTTCTCCATGTTTTACCGTTTACTTCTAAAATGTTTATGAGCCCGATACGCGCATTCTTTTCAACCGATCCTGAGATTCTCTATCGTAAATTGGGACACTATCATCAACTTTTCATCCCGACACAAATATAACGGACACAGAGGCTTTTAAGTCATATTCCTGTATTATTGATTCAATTTCTTGCAACTTAATCATCAGGCTTTTTTATGACGATTTCTATCAACCTCAAACGTGTTATTGATGACTCTTATTCTATTCATATCGGACCATTACCCGAAATCAAGCATGAAGGCAAAGTTGCCATTCTAACCAATCCAAAAGTAGCCGGATTGCACTTGCAAACTCTTTTGTCACGACTTAGCGCAAAAGAAATTTATATTATTACGATTCCAGACGGAGAACAGTATAAAAATTGGGAAAGCATTGAATCCGTTTTGGAGCGAATGTTCGATCACCGACTGAATCGAAAATCGCTTTTAATTGCATTCGGCGGGGGAGTGATCGGGGATATGGGCGGTTTCAGTGCCAGTTTGTATAACCGCGGTATCGATTTCTTACAAATCCCGACGACATTGTTAAGTCAGGTCGATGCAAGTGTCGGAGGAAAAACAGGGATAAACAACCGGTTCGGTAAAAATCTGATCGGAGCATTCCACCAGCCCAAAGCCGTCTATATCGACCCAAGTTTTTTGGCAACCCTCCCGGAACGTGAATTCGGAGCGGGTGTTGCGGAAATTGTCAAAATGGCTGTGACGTTTAATGCACCTTTTTTCGAGTGGTTGGAAGCGAATGATCTGCGTGAAGGGGATAATCTCCAATACGCGATCGCCAAGGCGGTTGAGACCAAAGCAGGTGTTGTCGAAGAGGATGAAAAAGAGCAGGGACTCCGTGCGGCACTAAATTACGGGCATACGTTCGGTCACGTAATCGAAAATGAAACAAAATATGAAACCTATTTGCATGGAGAGAGTGTGGCGATCGGCATGGTGATGGCCAATGAATTGGCGTGTGAAGTAGGATTGATGAGCCGTGATGAAGCGATACGGGTTAAACAGCTTTTAGCAAAATACGCTTTGCCTCTTTCGTATGAGATCGCCGATGTCGAAAAATTTTATCAAACTTTTTTCCTGGATAAAAAAAGTGCGGACAGTGCTATTACGTTCATTCTCCCTCGCGGAATCGGTGCAGTAGAAATTACCGATGCGGTTGAACCGGCCACCGTTAAAAAGATTCTTTCAACATATCATAGTGTGAACCTGAGTATATGAAAGTTTTCCTATCTTTTTTATTCGTACTTTTTACCTTTACCGCAACGCTTGATGCTGCGACAAAACAAGAGCAGTCAAATCAGAAAGAGGAAAAGGCACTTCAGGCTAAACTTGACGAATCGGCCAAAGACACTGAATTCCAAAATGCGCAAAATGAGCTTATCAAAATTAAAAAAGAGCTTTCCCACGACAGCAGTATCTGGATCAAAAGTTATAACTCCTACATGGCATACCAAGAGGCCCGAAAAAGTCTTCGTGAGGTAAAATCCAGACTTGACCAACTCCATGATTACAATCCGAGTGTTGAACGCAAACTGGAATCCGAAGCGCTTCAAGCAAAAGAAAAAATTCTGACCGATCAAGTAGAACTTCTTAAAGCGCAGGGGACGTCTCCGTTTGTTTCGCTGCTTAAACCTGATGAAGCCGGAACCCTACCCACGATTACCAACCCGTTTGAAATCGTAACCGGTATTTCTTATGTCAAGCGCCTCAACAGTCAATATCACGATTATGTTCTTCGAGAAGATGAATTACAAGAACTTATCTCACTGTTGGAACGTCAGGTCGCCGTCTATAAAGATTTGATTCGTCTTAATCCGAAAGGCGATTATGAAGTAGAATTGGAAGCAACGCTTCTCCAGGTCGAGAAGTTTAAACTCGCTCTGGACACATTGATTTCTACAGCCGATGTCTATGAAAAACGGATTGAATCGACCGAAGCCAAAATCAATAAAGAGATCAAAGATCAGCTTTACAAATTGCTCAATATAGGGTTAGTCATTCTAACTCTGTTTATTTTGTCATTTTTACTCAAACGGGTGATAAAACGCTACATTGTCGATAATGAGCGTTTTTATACGGCAAACAAGATCTTGACGTTTGTGAATGTCACTTTTATCATTCTGATCCTGATGTTCAGCTACATCGATAACGTTGGCTACTTGGCAACGGTTCTCGGATTTGCCTCTGCGGGTCTTGCGATTGCGATGCGTGACTGGTTTATGTCTGCTTTGGGATGGCTGGTCATCGTTGTGGGAGGCTCGATTCATGTTGGAGACCGTATCCGTGTAGAAAAAGACGGAATGATCTATTTGGGGGATGTCTTAGACGTTTCACTGCAACGGATAACCCTCTTGGAAGATATTACGTTGACAACGGTCATGCATAACCGTCGGGGCGGTCGTATCATTTTCGTTCCGAACAACTATATTTTTACTTCGTTAATCGCGAATTACACGCACGGCTCTCTTAAGACCGTTTGGGATGGAATCGATATCGTCATTACGTTTGATTCAAACCACAAAAAAGCGTCTCATCTCGCAAAAGAGATATGCCGTAAGTATTCAAAAGGGTATACCGATATTACACGCAAACAGCTCAATAAACTGCGAGACCGTTACAGTTTAAAAAATACGAATGTCGAACCTCGTGTGTTTACATTTATCGAGCCGAACGGAATGAAAGTAAGTGCGTGGTATCTGACCAACGCATATGCCACTCTAACGTTGCGCAGTACCATTTCAGCTGAGATTGTAGACGCGTTTAATAATGAGGATGATATTACGATTGCCTACCCTACACAAATGATTTATACTTCGAAAGCCGCAGTAAATCCATCTATGCCGGATGTAGAATTATGAAACAAAAAGTCTATTTTAAAACTTTCGGCTGTCGGACAAATCTGTTTGATTCACAGGTCATGATGAGTGCTTTAAGTGATTATGAAGTGACGGAAGATGAGAGCCAAGCCGATATCGTCGTTGTCAACTCATGTACTGTGACCAACGGTGCGGATGTCAGTGTTCGAGGCTACATTAATCAAATTGACAAACAGGGCAAAAAGCTTTTTTTGACGGGTTGCGGTGCCCATACCAAAGGGGAAAGCCTCTTCGGTACCGGAAAAGTGCAGGGGGTATTCGGACCTTCTGAAAAAATGAAAATCAATACCCTTCTATCCAGTGAAAGCCGTTTCTATGAGATCGGTGATCTGAACTACATCGACGATGCGATTGTCGATGAGTTTGTCGGAAAATCACGCGCTTTTATTAAGATTCAAGAGGGGTGCAATTTCCGTTGCAGTTACTGTATTATCCCCTATGTACGCGGCGATGCACGGAGTATGGACGAGTCGAAAATTTTGGAGCAGGTCACGAGGCTTGCGAGCAACGGTTTCGGAGAATTTGTCCTAACCGGAACCAATGTCGGAAGTTACGGTCAGGGAGAAGGGCGCAATATCGCCGAACTGATGAAAAAAATGTCGTTGATCCGTGGAGTTCGCCGTATCCGTGTCGGATCACTCGAACCGATACAAATCAATGAATCCTTTCGGGAAATATTGGATGAACCGTGGTTGGAACGGCATCTTCATATTGCGATTCAACATAGTTCGGATGCAATGCTCCGTCTTATGAACCGTCGCAACCGATTTGCCAACGATGTAGAATTATTCGGTATACTGAATGCCAAAGGATTTGCCCTTGGAACCGATTTTATTGTCGGTCATCCCGGAGAGAGCGATACGATTTGGGAAGAGGCGATGCGAAATATCCGTGAACTTCATCTTACCCATATCCATCCGTTTACCTATTCCAAACGTGACGGAACACCGAGTGCTGTTATGAAACCTGAAGTGAACGGAACGGTTTCGGCAAAAAGGATGAGTGAACTCACCCATTTGATCGAATCCAATAATCGTGCATTTCGTGCCAATATGAGCTCTGTACCTTTGGACGTGTTGGTTGAGACAAGTGAATCAGGTAAAAATGTCGGATATGATCAATTCTTTAATAAAGTAATAATTGAAAGCAGTGAAGATCTCAGTGGCGACTGGATTACACTGGATACATATGAGGTGCTCGATGAATATAACTTGGCCAAATTTTAATCGTAATCAGCTCATCCTTGCCGCATCAGGTGCAATAGTTATCATTTTACTTCTGTTTGCATTATTACGAGACAGCGGAAACGTAGTGACTCTCGATCAGGCTACAAAACTGATCGAAAATAACCAGATCGAAAAAGCGTTTAGTGACGGCGATTTTACCTATTTTGCGACAAAAGAGAATGGAGTTGTCAAAATTGCATCTTCTCAGTTGCCTGCTTCTCTTACATCCCATCTTGTTATTGAACCTAAAGGGGGAAATGGTTGGGGATGGTTTTTTCTCTTTTTTGCACTAATCGGTGGGGCAGGATATTGGGCATGGAAAAGTAAACTCGGTTTTGAAGATGATACACCGATAGAATCTCCGGTTGTAAAAGCGCCAACTGAGGCTGAAGCACCCTCAACTAATGTCACTCCGGTTAAATCGACAGTACGATTCAGTGATATCGGCGGTATCGGTGATGTGAAAGAAGAACTAGAAGAGATTATCGACTTTTTACGCAATCCGAAACGCTATTACAGTTTCGGTGCACGCATGCCACGCGGTGTTTTGTTGGTAGGACCTCCGGGTGTCGGTAAAACGATGATCGCAAAAGCGGTTGCCGCCGAAGCGGATGTTCCGTTTTTTTATCAAAGCGGTGCTTCGTTTGTCCAGATTTATGTCGGTATGGGTGCAAAACGGGTGAGTGAACTTTTTAATGCCGCCAAGAAAAATGCACCTGCGATTATTTTTATAGACGAGATCGATGCCGTCGGCAAAAAACGCGGCGGCGAACGTAATGATGAACGTGAAGGGACCCTTAATCAGCTTCTCACTGAGATGGACGGATTCGAAGATACCAGCGGTATCGTCGTTATTGCGGCGACCAATAATATCGATGTTATGGATGCCGCCTTGCTTCGTGCCGGACGCTTTGATCGCCGTATCTTTGTAGAACTCCCTACCGCAACCGAGCGCGAAGCGATTCTCAATAAATATCTCCGTGCAATACCGCATGAACTTTCCATCAGCGATGTTGCAAAAATGACGGTCGGTTTTAACGGTGCATCATTAGCGGCGTTGGTGAACGAAGCGGCATTGTTGTGTATGCGGCAAAATGAGATTCAGGTAAAAATCGAGCACTTTTTGGCGGTCAAAGACAAAGTGATGTTCGGTAAGAAAAAAATTGCGATGTTGAGTGATGAGCAGCGGCGTTATCAAGTCCGTTATCAGGCCGGAAAAATATTTGCCGCTACTTGGTTTGATCTTCCGTATGAGAAAATCACGCTCACCAACGATGCGATTACCCCGCCGACGGCAGAACCGCAATTGTGCCATGAAATCGAGGCGCATGTTCGAGTGCATCTTGCAGGAATCGCAGCATCGCATTTGCGTTTCGGAGAACATGCGAGCAACGCGTCTCATGATCTTTCCGTCGCCAAAGATTTGGTGCATGCAATGGTGTATGAATATGGCATGGGTAGTACTGTTCTTCCTAAGGCGGAAGACGAAACAAAACTGACCGATCGTCTCTATCAGGAGATGAGTGCTTTATTGGAACGGCATGAAAAAATTGTTTCTAAATTTGAATCCATCTTGGATGAGTACGAGCAAATCTCCAAATCTCTGGCGAAAGCAACAATGAATGAGATTTTATAGCGGTTTTGCCCTTGCGGATGATCAGGTATTTTTTCAAAAATACCTAAAAGAGAGTGAATTTACCGTAGCAGGTTTTAGCTATGGAGCGATCAAAGCTGCACTTTACACAGCGCAGGCAGCACATCGTATCGATACCCTGCAACTGTTTTCCCCCGCTTTTTTCCAAACCAAAAAAGAGTCGTTCCGACGATTACAGATGAGCGGATATTTTAAAGATTCCGAACGGTATCTGGAGAGCTTTTTAACGAGCTGCTTCGCACCGTCTCCTGTAGCTCCTATATCGCTAGCGGAAAATAATAGCGATGAATTGCAAGAGCTGCTCTATTTTGAGTGGACGGATACCCTTATGGAAAGTATTCGAGACAAGGGAATAGTCATTGAGGTCTATCTGGGACTGGACGATCAAGTGATCGATGTTGAAGGTGCGCGAGAGTTTTTTCTCCCTTATGCTACCGTCACCTCTATCAAAAGAGCCAACCATTTTTTACAGGAGAATTATTAATGATCAAAATAGGTGTTATCACTGCCTCAGACCGTGCGAGTGCAGGAATTTATGAAGATATTTCAGGTGTAGCCATTCAGGATACGATGAAAGAGTATTTAAAATCAGAACATGAGATCGTATACCGCTGTATTCCCGATGTTCAAAGTACAATCGAAGCGACAATGATTGAGCTGTGTGATCGTGAGGGGTGTTGTCTTGTCGTGACCACCGGAGGGACAGGTCCTGCATTACGCGATGTAACTCCTGAAGCGACAGAGAATGTCTGTGAGAAGATGATGCCTGGCTTCGGAGAGTTGATGCGCCAGGTAAGCCTGCAATACGTTCCTACGGCGATCCTATCACGCCAGACGGCTGGGATTCGCGGTAAATCGCTCATCATCAATCTGCCTGGTAAACCGAAATCGATTCGCGAATGTTTGGACGCCGTATTTCCAGCCGTCCCATATTGTATTGATTTGATCGAAGGACCATACTTGGAATGTAACGAAGAGGTTATTAAAGCATTTCGACCGAAGCAATAGATAAAAAATCCCCGCAACTGCGGGGAAATATGATTAGACGAAATCGACTTTGGTAACGTGGTGTTTAAGTCCGAGTTCATCCGGAGTACATCCGAGTGCCAAACCGACCATTTGTTGCATATGAAGGACAGGAAGAGAAACTTCACGACCAATGGCAACAGAGGCATGATGCGTTTGCGTGTCGAGTTTAAGATGACATAGAGGACACGGAGTGACCATCCAGTCCGCATTGGCATCCATCGCACCTGCGACTGCGTTACCCGTCAAGATTGCAGCCGTACGAGGTGCTTGGAGCTCTGCATGGAAACCGCAACATTTATTTTTTTCTTCATAATCGACATTGACACCGCCACAGGCAATGATAAGATCATCGAGTGAAGTAGGTGCATAAGCACTTTCATGGCTTTTATGAGTTTCATTTTGAAGCTCAGAAGGACGGATATTATGACATCCGTAGAACGGTGCAATGTTGAATTGGCTTAAAGGTTTAACTACCATCTCTTTGATCTTATCCAAACCGAAATCATCGATGATGGCATACAGGAAGTGGGTGATTAGTGAAGTACCTTTGTATTCCAATCCGACTTCTGCGAGCTTTGCGTTGACTTTTGCTTTTAGCTCTGCATTATGGTCTAATCTGTGTTTAGTCATTGCTGTGTTGAGCTGACACGTATTACAGATAGTAACCATTGTAAGACCGTGTTTTTCAGCATACGCGATGTTACGCGCATTCAAAACCAAAGATAAAAAGTCATCATAATCTTGTAGGTGTGAAGCACCGCAGCAAGAAGCTTCGGTGAGTTCTACAAGTTCGATTCCCAATTTATTTGCGACTGCCAAAGTTGACATCATTTGTTCGGGCGTACTCTCTTTTGCGGTACAGCCGGTAAAAAGTGCATATCTTAATTTTTCCATTGGGTACTCCCTAAAACTTTACTGTTGATGAAGATTTGATTAGTTTTTTGATCTCATCTAATTTATCGGCTTTTGGCATATTCCATGGCAATACGATTTTACCTTTGGCAAACATTTTAAGAGCAACAGGGACGTGTTTCAGTACACCGATATTCCCTTCAGAATAACGTACGAGTTCACCTTCGTCGAGAAGACCATGTTTTTCGATAGAGTGAGCGAATCCGACGGCATGACGTGTCGCAACATTGTTTTTCGCAACACCGGCTTCAAAAATCATATTATGAAGTTTGGTGATTTTTTCGATCGGATTGACCTCTTTAGGACAGACTTCCGCACATTCCATACATTTGACACAATCCCAAACCCCTTGAGCTTCTTCATTGACCACATGTAAGCGCTCTACTGAAGCTTCATCACGTACATCGGCAGAGAAACGGTATGCCGCAGCGAAAGCCGCAGGTCCGATGAACTCTTCGTTGATCGCGAGAGCAGGACATGAGTAATGACACGCACCGCATTGGATGCAGTAGTCCGCTTCAAGAAGTTTCTCGGCATCATGAGGACTGACAAGGTGTTCACTCGCAGGATGTTCTACGATATCGCTAACAAGGAACGGTTTAACTGCCGCATGTTTGTCCCAGAAATCTTTTTTATCAATAATCAAGTCTTTAATAGCACGTTTGGTACTAAGCGGTTCAATCACCAATTCACTTCCAAAAACATCAATGAGATCAAAGAGACGTGATTTACAGGCCAAAATGCCTTTTCCGTTTACTTTGATTGAACAAACACCGCAAATACCGTGACGGCAGCTGCGACGGTAAGAGAGGCTTCCGTCATGATCCCATTTGATGCGGTTAAGGATATCCAAGACGACTTCTTCGTGCGTGACATCCATAACATAAGTGTTATAGTAAGGAAGATAATCCGTTTCTTCATTGAAACGGAACACTTTAAACGTTACTTGTTGCGATTTTATCGTATCCATAGTCTCTTCCTTAATATGATCGTGCTTTGAGTTCATGGCGACCGAGGGTAACATCCATGTAGTCAAGCGTGACATTACCGTTTTCATCCATGTAAGCCATCGTATGTTTCAAAAATTGTTCATCATCACGCGTCGGGAAGTCTTCACGGAAGTGGGCTCCACGGCTCTCTTTTCGATCAAGTGCACTTGCAACGATAAAGAGGGAATAATCAAGCATATGACCGAATTCGATTGCCTCTTGAAGTTCGGTGTTGAATATTTTTGATTTATCGGCAATACGGATATGTTGGTATCGCTTACGTAAATCTTTTAGAATTTCCATTTGAGCCGTTAGTGTTTCATGTGTACGGAAAACTCCGGCGTTGTCAGTCATTGATTGCTGAAGTTCTTCACGAAGCTGGGATACTGATTCTTGGCCGTTATTGGTAAGAACCCAGTTCATCTCATCGATCATCCGCTGAGCATCGGCTTCTGTTGCATGATGCAATGTCAGGCCATCAACTTCGTCTACCATGGTTTTTCCGACAAAGCGACCAAATAACAACGCTTCGAGTACCGAGTTGGCACCGAGACGGTTTGCACCGTGAACGGACGAACATGAGCACTCGCCGGCTGCATAAAACCCTTCAACAAACTCGGTATTGTTTTTACGAACATGACCGTGTTTATCCATCGGAATTCCACCCATTGAGTAGTGAGCCGTTGCCGAGATCAAAATCGGCTCTTTAATCATGTCAAGCCCGAGGAACGTGATCGCAAGGTCACGAAGTTCAGGAAGACGTTCCATGATTTTATCTTTACCGAGGTGAACAAGATCGATATAAACGGCATCTTTACGAGGACCGACACCGCGTCCTTCACGAATCTCTTGGATAATGGCACGGGCTACAACGTCGCGAGATGCGAGTTCCATTGCATTTGGTGCATATTTTTCCATAAAGCGCTCACCAAGTGAGTTTAGGAGTTTCCCCCCTTCTCCGCGGGCTGCTTCAGAGATAAGAACACCGTTTCCTGAAAGACCTGACGGATGGAATTGTACGAATTCCATATCTTCCAAAGGAAGACCGTGACGTGCTACGAGTGAAAGACCGTCACCTGTGTTAGCATGAGCATTTGAATTGATTTTGAATGCACGTGCATATCCGCCGGTTGCAAACATAACGGCTTTCGCATTGAAAATCGCTTTTTCACTGTTACGGATGTTGTAGGCGCTGACACCGTACACTTTGCCGTCATTGTATAAAAGATCGGCAACATACCACTCATCCCAAAACTCGACACCTTCACGGAACGCTTGCTCATAAATAGTTTGTAGGAGAGTCAGTCCGGTACGGTCTTTTGCAAAACAGGCGCGCGGTGACGATTGACCGCCGAATGGGCGTTGAGCGATTGTTCCGTCTTCGTTACGGCTGAATGCCGCTCCCATACGCTCTATCCAACGGATCGTTTCAGGAGCTTTTTCGCACATAAACTGAACAACGTCTTGGTCGGCAAGATAGTCCGATCCTTTTACGGTATCAAACTCATGGAGCTCAACGCTGTCAGCGTCACTGAACGCCGCGTTGATACCGCCTTGAGCAGCACCGGAGTGACTGCGCAACGGGTGTAGTTTTGTGACGACGGCAACTTTTTTACCGGCTTTTTGCAATTCGCGAGCTGCCGCACATCCGGCTAAACCAGCTCCGACAATCACCGCATCATAAGTATAAATGGGAATACTCATACGCCTTCCTTGTTGATAAAATCTGTGGATGATTATAGCGCGCCACTCCTTGTCCAAGATTAAAAAGG
>NZ_JAQUHV010000013.1 GCF_028681615.1 Sulfuricurvum sp. | reverse complement strand
TCGAAGCGGCACAAGGTAAACGTGCAAAAATCACGCAAGACGATTTTGCGAAAAAAATCTAAGGAGAAACCATGAGACATACGATACGATTTACAGGCGTCGGTGGACAAGGGGTTCTTCTTGCCGGCGAGATTATGGCAGCTGCTAAGATCAAACTTGGCGGTCACGGGCTTAAAACTGCTACCTACACGTCACAAGTACGTGGCGGTGCTACCGTTGTTGATATTACCCTTGACGACAATGAAATTTTCTATCCGTATGCAAATGAGGGTGAAATCGATTTCATGCTCTCTGTTGCGAACGTAAGCTACCAACAATTCAAAAATGGTGTTAAACCGGGTGGAATTATCGTTGTTGAACCGAACTTGGTTCATCCGACGGAAGAAGACCGCCAAAAATGGATCATCGTAGAGATTCCGATTATCACCATTGCAAAAGAGGAAGTCGGAAATGTTATTACTCAATCAGTTGTTGCGTTGGGAATCACTAATGAATTCACAGGTGTTCTTGACCCTGAAACGCTTCGCGAAGTGATGCTTTCAAAAGTACCTAAAAAAGTACATGAAGTAAACAACAAAGCTTGGGCATTAGGTATCCAATACGCTAAAGAAGCTAAAGCTAAACTCGGAATGTAATTCAAATATCCTTATACGGTTTTTTATGCCGTATAGGATTTTACGTCATCTTCTATATTCCCTTTTGTTCCCTTAATTCGGTTAATTCAGACACTCTGTGATAAAATATTATAAATATTTATGAGTGGGACTGTATGGTAAAAATCATCGTTTCTTTTTTGCTCTTTTTTACCTGTATTGTTCATGCCGAATCACAAAGTCGAATTTTTATACTTCACTCGTATTCTCAAGAGTATGGTTGGACAAAATATCAACATGAAAGTTTTGTTTCAACTTTAGAACACACCTACGGTTCGCCTCTGGAATTTTCGGTAGAATATTTGGATACCAAACGCCATCCGTTTACTGAGTCGTATCAAAAAGAATTTGTATCATATCTTCAAAAAAAGTTTGAAGGATACTATCCGGATGCTATTTATGTAACCGACGACAATGCTTTGAAGTTTTTCATTGCCCACCGATCGGAACTGTTTTCCAATGTTCCCATCTTTTTTTCAGGTATTAATAATCTCTCTTTGGTTCATACTCTAGATAAAAAGAGTTATACCGGAGTGTATGAGTCTAAAAACGTTGTCAAAAATATTGAGTTGATCCGGCAATTTTCACCTCAAACACGGGATATTTGGTTTGTCGGGGATGATTCAAGTACCTATAAAGCTATTGAGTCCGATATCCGTAACCAGATCACTCAATATCCGAATTACCGATTTCATTTTTTATCATCACCGCGTATAGACGATATTGTTGCAAAACTCCCTACTGCACCGAAGTCATTTGTTCTGTTGACGACGATAGGCGGATTGTGCGATGCAACAGGACGTAATCTTACTCTCAAAGAATCCATTTCAACGCTTGAACACAATCCCCATCTCATCTTGTGCAGCATGGAAGATACCTATGTTATGGACAAAGTCGTTGGAGGCTTTGTTACGAGTGGAAAGCAGCAGGGGAAGAGTGCTGCGGAACTGGTGAAACGCTATTTGGAAGGTGAAGCGGTTGAACGTATCGATCCGGTGATAAAAAGTCCGAATATCTATGTGTTTGATCAGAAAGCTTTAATGCAGGCACGTTTGATTCTTTCTGAATACATTGCACGAGATTCAGTCATTTTACATGGGAAGCGAACCTTTTTTGAACAGCATCAACAAGCTATTTTAAATGGAACGTTTATTCTTTTCGGCGTTTTTCTCCTCTATATAGTCATCAGTTTTTTTATGATGTTACAAAAAAATTCACACATCAAGAACATAGGATCGGAACTCAAAGAATGCTCCGATGAATTGTCACAGGTTAAAGAAAAACTCGCTTTATTGGAACACCCTGATGAATAAAAAAATTGTTTTAGCCGTTGTACTTTTTGTTGTGTTATTAGTGGCGGTCCCTTTTATACAAGCATTGTTCTTTACACAGCAAACAGCAGGTAAAATCGTGATCAACCAACCGATTAATGCCCCATATTTGAACAATACCAAAAAAGAGATCACATTGGTTTTCTTCGGATATGTAGGATGTGTACGTGTATGCACGCCTATTTTGCATCAGCTGAATGATTTTTATGACTCACCGCAGTTCGCACCGTTTCAAGGGACTGTCGGAGTCTCTTTTGTCAACTTGATGCCTGAATTGGATAAGAATCAGCCTCAACTTTTTGCAGAATCTTTTAACCATGAGTTTGAAGGGGTCTATCTCACCCAAAAAGAGCTTATGAGCATAGATAGGGAACTCAATGTTTTTTTCTCAAAAAGCCTATCGGAGAGTGGAGAAATCGATCACAGCGACCATCTTTATCTTATTGAAAGGGAAAAGAGTGGTATAGTAGTTTTAAGGAATATATATACGACACATCCGATCAACCGGTCATTAATTGTTGATGATATTCGAAAACTGTTAAGCGAGAAAAATGAATAGCATATACGAGAACTTATTTAGGCTTCCTACTGTCCCAGCATTTGCTCAAAAGAATTTCAGAGAGCATTTTCTCCAAGCCGACAAAGTAATGTTGGTGATAATCGCTGTTCAGTGGTTTATAGCTACTTTTATTACGTCTATCAGTTACAATACATACCTCTATGGCTTTGTCGGCGGGGGAATGATCACTTTGATTTTAGTGTTTTCCTACCGTTTTTTCAAAGGGACACAAGTTATGCGTGCCCTTGTCGGAATAGGGATGATGCTGTTTTCTTTGATCTACATTCAACAGCATCTCGGGCGGATAGAGATGCATTTTCATGTTTTTATCGCCTTGGCTATTCTTTCTATCTATAAAGACATCGTCCCCGTATTTGTAGCGGCAGCTACGACGATCGTCCACCATCTCATCTTCAACTATCTTCAGCTGTATGAAGTATCGCTGTTTAATATGCCGGTTATGGTTTTCAATTACGGATGCGGTATGGACATCGTTTTATTGCACGCGATATTCGTTATTGCCGAAGCGTTGGTGATCGGGTATATTATAAAACTGCAGATCGAATACGGTGTGGAGCAAAACCGTTCTGAAAATCAGATCTTGGGACTCAATCAAGAACTCAGTTTTACCTCTATGCATGACTCGCTTACGGGATTGCCGAACCGTTATAATCTCTATTCTCAATTAAAACTGATGGTTGCCAATGCAAATCGCTATGAGCGAAAATTTGCCGTGTTGTTTTTGGATTTGGACCATTTTAAAAATATTAACGATACGCTCGGACATAACGTCGGAGATGCTCTCCTTAAATCCGTTTCGCATAAGCTGAAGTCCATGATTCGAGAGAATGATATTGTCGCACGTATTGGCGGCGATGAATTTATTATCGTACTCAATGATTTTAACGATTCAGGGAGTTTGGAACAGGTTATCGTAAAAATTCTCGATGCTTTTCGCCAAGAGTGGATTATCAAAAATCATTTTCTCAGACTATCAACCAGTATCGGTGTATCCGTCTACCCGGATGATTCCAAAGAGATCAATGAGTTGATGAAGTTTGCGGATATCGCGATGTATAAGGCCAAATCCGAGGGGCGAGATCAATTCAGTTTTTTCACCTCCACATTAAATGCGCAAGTACATGAAGATGTTCAGATTGCCAACGATATGCATCGTGCTTTGGAAGAGCGGGAATTTGTACTCTATTATCAGCCAAAAATACATATCCCAAGCGGCAAGATTATCGGGGCGGAAGCTTTGATTCGATGGAATCACCATTTAAAAGGGATGATATATCCCGGAAGTTTTATTACCATTGCTGAAAATACCGGATTTATTTTAAAATTGGGTACATGGATTATTGACGAAACGGTTGCAATGCTCAGTCGTATGCAAAATGCAGGATATAACGATGTCCATGTCTCATGCAATGTATCCACCCGACAATTTCAAAATCTCCATCTGTTTTCCGACATCGAAAATGCCATTCAGACCAATCAGATAGATCCCTCTCAACTGGCCATAGAAATAACAGAAAGCGTCATGATGGAATATCTCGACGTAACGCTCGAGGTGCTCAAAAAGATGAAAGGGTTGGGAATCCATATCTGTATGGATGATTTTGGTACAGGGTATTCGTCCCTCTCGTATCTGCGCCAATTTCCGATCAATTCACTGAAAATCGACAAAAGCTTTGTAGATGACATTTCAGAAAACGAAAACAACGATCATATCCTTTTGAATACGATCATTGCTATGGGGCAGACGCTCAATCTGAACGTCATCGCCGAAGGGGTAGAAGAAAAATATCAAATGGAATATCTGAAAGAGCGTGGATGCGGATATTATCAAGGGTATTATTTTTCCAAACCGGTGCCTGAAGAGGTGTTTTTTGCATTACTGGAGGAAAATAGATCGATTTGACGTAGACGATAGTGCTTTCTAATCTACTATCTTCTATAATTGCATCAGGTACAACAGGTGATAGCTTGGAACTAGTAATCCCAAGAGGTAAAGTCCGGGCTGCCGTAGGACACGGTTCCATCTAACGGATGGCCACGGTAACGTGAGGGACAGTGCAACAGAGAGTAGACCGCCTCGAAAGAGGTGAGGGTGAAACGGCGGGGTAAGAGCCCACCAGTCTCTTAGGCAACTAAGAGAGCTATGTAAACCCAACCGCGCAGCAAGAAACAGATGGTTAGCGTCCTACATCGCTATTGTTTCGCTAGAGGCCTAGAGCGATCTAGGCAGTAGATTAATTATCACTTCATCCAGAACCCGGCTTACGTTGTACCTACTTCTTTCAAAGTCCCTGTACAAGGGAGTTCCAGAACTTTTATTTTTTCGACTGTGACCATATTGTGTCAACGATTAGCCAAATAAATTGAAGTCTCTACCTAAGTCAATTTTTCTTGCATCAATTACACTTGCATAATATGCCAATGTAATCTTCGGACTTGAATGTCCTAACAATCCCGCTAACTCATTTATACTGACAATCCCGTTTTGAAGCATCAAAGTTGCGAACGTATGACGAGCGGAATAGAGCTTCCGTCTTGGTAACTCACACTTCTTTAAGAGTGCAGGCCAACGGTGCTTAAATTTCGTTGAATCATCGATATCTCCAAAGAGAAAATCGTGTTCATTGTTGATCTGCTTTAATTCATTCAAAACGAATGAAGGGCAGGGGATTTTACGAATCGAATTTCGGGTTTTTGGTACATCGATACGCCCACGAGTACGAACCCGTTTTATATCGATCCACCCATCCGATATGTCTTTCTCTTGCAATCCCAAAATCTCTTCGGGTCTCATACCAGTATGAAAAGCCAACATCAAATAGGGCTTCATGATCCCTTCGGCTTTTGAGAGAATAAGATTGACTTCTTCTTTGGAGAAGTAGTCTATTTTTTTCTGCTCATCATTTCGTAATTTAATATTGACCGCTGGATTGGTGCTTAATACGCCATCATCAATGGCAAGCTCAAAGACTTCTTGCAAAACAGTTTTATAAGCACCTTTAGAGACAGACTTGATCGGTAAGCTGTTGATATAGCTTTTAACATCGAGCCTTGTAATTTTGTCTATCTCTAAATCTTTAAAACGTGCATTAACTTTATCCCAAATCGGTTTTTTAACGAAGTAGGAGCGGTTAGAGTCTTTGAGTGTCAGAAATACTTTAAAATAATGCTCGAAGGTCTTCGGCTTCTTTTGATGTATTTCACCTGTAACTATCATAGAAGAAAGTTTTGGGATGATCGTTTTATTTACAAACGAGCGATTAGGTTTGGTATCATCCAACCCCGTTGCCTTACGTATTCTTCGACCTTCTACGTAATAATCAACCCATAGCTTGTTTCCACGAACGAAACAATTTGCCAATTCACCATCCTTTCGGACAGAAACGCTATGCGCTGATATTGTATCATGACTCATATTAGCAACCGATTCAGGACGTTTTCGTATCGCTCATCGGCGCATTCTCCCGTTATGAGAGGATGAACCTTTGAAACGTCGAAGCGGACGGATTTCCCTATGATAATATAATGTTCATCTTTCTTAATATCAATAGCTCTGAAACGACGGCGCAGTGTGTCAGGATGGATATCATAATACTGTGCCAGATGGGAAAGCGATAGATACTTCATCGCTATTCCTAAAACATATCTGGAATCAATTTCCGCCGTTGCATCTCATTCGTTAATGCAATGTATCGATACGATAAATCATCATACAAAGGTGAATCCATTTCTAACCCGTCCATTTCAATCGATAGCCGATTATCCAGATTCCATAATCCCTCGTCGCTGTATTGTTTGAGTTCCTCTTCAAACGTCGGTTCGATTGTATGATCTTCATGCAGATTTTTAATATTCTGTCTGAGTTCAAACTCCGCTTTGGCACGTTGTAATACATCAAGAAAGAAAAGCAGTGTCGGATCATTACCATGCACAAGTAATCGCGTGATTACTTTTTTCATTGTTTTCTCTGCATCTTGCAGGGAATATCGAAAGCTGATCTTCTCGATCTTCTCCAATGGGGTATCAATCTGCATAAACTCGGTAATGTCGTAGTGATACTTAATGTGATTCCAAACGGGGAGCGTATCGGCACGTTTACGGTTAGAGCTATTCAGGGTCTTTTCACTGACACTATTAGGATCAATCAGCCTGATCTGATCACAAGCGTTTTTAAATAGCACCTTGGCACGCTTAAGGGCATCATCTATCGTATCGATCCCGTATTGTTTTAAATACTCTCTGTGCATCTCAAATTCGACGTTAAAGATGGGTTTCTCCAAATCCATACCGTGAATCCCGAAATGGTTGTACATAATCTCTCGTTTAATCGGTGTAGCACTGGCAAGCTCTTTGTGTTTGTTGTAGATACGAAGCAAAAAGGGTTTCTTACCAACATAGTACGTTTCGAGTTCATAGGCACTAGAACGCTCTCCTATGTTCGCGGAATGATTTTGTTTTTTTGACAAAATCATTTCTTTGCGCAGATAGCTGAAATCGTGTTGAATGAACATATTCAGATCGATCCGAGTGATCGGGAATACTTTCATAGTGAACTCACTCAAGAATTTCGTGTTTACGTACTCTATAAGCGATTTTAAGCCCAGTATATAGATTCCTTGACCATTGAGCTGTATTCGTATGTTGTGAATGTTTGTAGCCTTCTCAGGGTCTTTAAATCCTGATCGGAAGAAGTCGTGATTGAACCAATGAAATCCGTCTCTACCCATACCGCTGTAAACGACATCGATTCCGTTAATGTTTACGATGATGTCATTATCAGCGTACTGATAGTTAAGGGATTTAAAATAAGCTTTCTTATCTTCGATCTGATTGATGATATCTTCATACTTTCGATCATAGAAAGCACCTGATTGTGCAAAGTAATACAATGCGTCAATACCACATGCATAGGGTATTTTTTCGGCATTAGAATATTCCATGTAATAACCTTTCTGGCAATTAGTGCCAATTTTATTTTTATAACTTAGATTTGGAGAATGTTATTTGACTTATGTCAGGGGGTGTTACTAGAACCCCCTGAGCTTTTAGTGCTTCGCTCGGATAGCCCACCAAGTGGGCACCCAATCCGACTCGAAGCACTTATTAGCTTTTAGAGGTGTTTAGTATTTAACCCGACTACATAAACGGCTTTAGCTTCCTCTTCGCGGTGCGTTAGGCCGCAGCGCTCATCGTGAAGCACAACCGTTGTCAATCGAAATGGCGTAACCATTTCGCTTTCTTTGTTAGATACCGTAATAACTACATTTACCGATTACGCCTACTTCAACCTCTACAGTTGTACCGATCTTATCTTTATAAAGAGCTACTTTATCTTGTGGGATAGATATATCCAACAGCTCATTTTTGATCTGACCGTTTCTTAGATGAGAAATCACCACTAATTGAATTTTTGGTTTTCCGGGAACGATTGTTCCGTCCTCTTTTTTAAAATCTACTCCAACAAATAAATGGAGTAATTTAGCTTTGATAATAAACATATCAAATCCTCTCAAAATGAATTTGACCTAGCGCTAAGTCTTAATGTCTCGACATGAAAATGATGACTGGGTATTTGGTTTTGAGGAAGTTATTTTTTTGTGAATTTGGTTTTGAGTTCTGAGAATTTAGTTATTAATGCATATATCAACGCTTTTATAAAAATAAAAATGGATTTTCTAGGCTTTGTAATGTACTGAAATAATGAAAATGGCATTATGGCTGATTGCTTATATGACGTTTTAATCCACTTAATAATTTCATCTTTATTGGTCATTTTTTCAATATCTGTTAATGATGCATCTTTGTCAAACAATTTCAACATATTCAAAGAGACATCTTTTTCTACTAAAGCCATCTCTTTACTATTTGAAATAACACGTAATATAACGTCTATCTTTTTGAAATCTTCATCATTGTAATATGATTCATCTTGACCCGTATACCAAGTATAAATTGGTAAGCCATTGTACATACCTGCACAATATATCTCTTTATCAGTCAATAAATCTTTTCTGTATTTATCGGTAAGTTCTGCACTATTGTCTATAAACGAATACACTAAATCTTTTGTATATTTAAAAGCATCTTTTTCATCAAGCTTTACAGCAGATGCCAAAATTGTATATATCATGATGACTGATGAATTTAATACTTTGTCCTTAGAAAGGTATGTGTACTCAAGAGTTTGTAATGCATCCTCTAGCGCCTGTAAAACCAATTGAATTAATTTATTAAATTTATCAACATTCGTAAATATCATTTTCAATATTGGAAGTTGTGCATATAAAGATGCAAGCAATAACATGGAGACTTTATTATAATTCTTCTTTTTCAATAGCAGAAATATAATTGTTTTGTAGAAAGCTTCTAGCCTATCTTCATGGGCAAGCGACTCATCGTTCAATTTTTTTTTATTTTCTTTATATGCCTTTTCTTTTCTAGGGTATCCCTTATCAAGAGCTTCTAAGGTGTTATTCTTTTTATCTTTTTTATGTTGAGAAGCATATTGATACGCCTTTTTATACTCCCCTATAAAATAGATAATAGTGAGGGTATATTGAGGCAAATTATAAAGAAGCGAGCCGCCTCTGAGAATATGGTCGTATTTAATAATATTTAGAAGTTTATTTGACAGATTCGTCTGCTCTGACTCCGAAAACACTTGCCCTAAATTTTGATTATAGAAGTCAAATGAATTATAAATTAAATCAGGTGTGAGTTTTGATCTTGGCATATATCTACTTTACATTAACATTTTATGTGAGAACAATATTTAACCTACTATTGCTTAGTAATCAGGTTTTTATTTTGTTATTCCTCAATAATACCATGAGCAAATAAGTAATTAAGGCCATCATCTGTAATTGATAAAGCATAATCACCATGCCATTTTACTAGACCATCTTTGACTGCTTGTTTTAAATATCTATCTAAAGTTAGGCGGTGCATAGAAGCTTTTGGTACAACATTCTGAAAATATATATATTGATTTGATGTTCCTTCATAGGTTGCTGCAATAGCTTTCATCACTTCCTTTAACCCATCTGAAGTGCGGTCAGGACGAGAACCATCTAGGGGTTTAAAATGATTCAATCCAATTTCTGGCTTCTCATACAAAGGAGCATTGAGGAGTACACGGAGTAAATCATCTAAACTATATTCAAGTTCAGAGTCATTAGAAAAATTGATATACAGTTTTGAACTTAAAAAAGTAGGTCTCTCATCAGTTCCTTTCTGTCGAATGATCGGTATTACTTTGCTATTGTCAATTTCCGAAAGTAAAGAAGATGTCATTATCATTTTTTCATATCCAACACCACCTTTGCCAACGTTTGCTTTTTTAACATATTCTTCCGTACATACCATTATTACAAATTGAGCTTCACGAAGTTGCGTTTCCATAAAGTGAGGAAGATCATCTCCTGGTTTCAGATCCCATTGATCTAAGACTGCATCAACGCCTCTATTTCTTAAAGTGGTAGCGAAGTCCAATACCCACTTTTTATGTACCGCAGAATCATGTGAATATGAAATGAATACTCTTGGTGGATTCATATATTGTCCTCATTTTAATATAGCAATTAATTTTAATAACATTAACTATTTATTTTCAGCCCACAGTATTTATTTGCAATATTGTTTTTCACAATTAGCTAAAAATAATAAATTAGTTGCCGTCAAATGCAAAGCGTAACTAGCCAGATGTTCTGGAACTGTTGATACTTCAGCTCCTTGACCATGTCCTCCTTCTTTATTTCTAACCGTAGGTATTCCACTTTCAAGCAATGCACTTACTGAAAAAAACTGATTTTGTAGGTATTCAGGAACTAACTTATTGGATAGACAGCTATTTATTAACTTTTTAGCAGTGTCACTTTTTCCATATGACCATGAACGCTTTTCATGTATCGCTTTCATTAAACTTTCGAACGACTTTAGACAATCATTAAGACATTCTTTATATCGTTTATGCCTATAATGTTCATAAGCTGAAAGAAATTCATCGTTTGCTCCTCGATACTGTTTTACTGAGCCAAGAAGTTGGAGTGTCGGTTTAACAGCTTCTGAATGAATGTATTGAGAGTCTACACGAATAAGTTCATTAGACTCAAAATAATATCCAATACCCGATTCTTGAAATCTTGAATTTAATTCGTTTATTGCGTCTTCAGGGTTTTGAGTAGATGTGGTTGAATTCTTATGATTATAATAATTATCTTTAATATATATATTAATAATTTTAAAGGTTATTTCAATTATATCTAAACATTTTTCATAATCTTTGGTGCTAAAAAAATATTCCAAAACAGCTTCAGCATCACTTCTAGGATTTTGTGTCAAGGTAAAAAGCCCATACTCTTTACAAAGTGATTTGTGTATGAATTCATACGCATATTTAGCTCTACCTTCATATTTGTCTTGCCCAATAGTATCTCGAATGATGTGAATTATTTGGATACGTAAAGACTTAGGTATCTCTTCATAAATATACACATCTTGGACTTCCCCCTTCATTTTTTTCTGTCGTCTTGAAAACAACTCAAAAACAGCCATATAGTTTTTTCCTTTTTCAACAAATAATTAATTTTGAAAAATATAATATAACTAATTTGCTGAATAATAATCATTAACAAAAATATATAAAAAGAGGCTGGCATCTATAGACTATCACAGAATTTGATCATTGACCTTGTGTTATAAATAGGATTGAATAAGAAGTAGATATGTAAAGTGTGTCAAAAACGTGCCAATTAATGCATAGTATTTCTGTCACACTCGTTGATTTTATCCCTATTTAAGGTACTTTTAATAATTCGGCTTACAGTGATTTATTACCAAGTTGATTCATCGAATGTATTGGGTTCATTGTAAGAATTGATAGCAATACTATTGGAAATTCTCATAAAGGGAAATCCAATACTATTTAGCCCTTCAATGATACATTGGTATGACTTCAAATCAAAAATATTAGTTCTTCCATCTATTACCAGTAGTTTATAAGAGTGATAACTGACATTTGATGTTTTCAACTCTACACTTCCTTGAAAATGTTTAGAATCTTTATATGTGCCGTTTACATTCTCAGGGACTATAAAATCTTTTTCTATTGAACCTAAAATCATTGTGAATACTAGATTTCCATTTATATATTGAAATGTTATAGGAAAAAGATAGGAAATATCATTGCCATTAATATCTTTATATTTGATATGTATGGTTTTATAATACCCTATGCCTCTATCTTCTAATATATCCAAATCTACAAAACAACATTCTTTACTCAAGACATCTAAAAAGTCCAACGTTCTATTGAAATCGTCCATTCAATATCCTTTATATGAGTTTAGTTACAATTTAACCAATTATCAATACGCATTCGAATCTCTTCAAGTTGACTATGGATTTGATATGATGAAAAATGATAAATCTCTAGGACGAAATTTTTGTTGATCTCTTGGGAAAAACGTTGATTAGGACTAGAAGTTAAATTCAAAAAACTAAATACATTATATATTTTTTGGAATTTCTTTAAATCTTTCAAGACACCTTTTGATATAAAAAATATTGTACCATTATTATTAAGCATGAGATTTTCAATATTTCTGAGATGTTCAACAGATACAAGTTCGTAGAACCTTTTTTTATTTTCTGATTTATTGCCAATCGTAGGGATATCTAATAGCTCTATAAAAGATATGAATTCTGCATGTTCAGCTGATAAGGCTAGTTTGCTAAAGTTGCGATGAAAAGGGACACCATCTACAGTTCTGTTAAACGGGTATTCTTCCATCATAAATGGATGATGGCATTGATGTTTTTTCCAAAAGTTTATACTATCTTTTTGATATTCCAAAAGATATTTAAAAAATTCATTATCTGAAACTTTTTCTGAATAGTTTGCATCAGAACTCAAAAATATAATTTTTGCTTTTTTGGGATCTTGCCCTTGAAACGGTTTTTCATTAAATAATTGTTTCATCTCATAGGAAGGATGTATATCAAAACCAGACATTTGCTTATCTCCTTATGTATTAAGAGAATATCATAAAGTAATTGAATTTTGCGTTCTAAAGATGGAGAAATATGAGACTTCTTATGATAATAGATATTTAAAAATATGTGCCTACATGTGCATAGCGTTTCAGTCACAATACCCCTTGAAAGCCCGTAAACATGGGAGTAAAAAGCACTCGGCTTACGTTGTACCTACCTTCGATTTACTACTTTTAGCTCCATACTATACAAATCATATTTTTTCTTTCTATCTAAAAATTTATGTTTAATGCTTTCCTATTTATATTTTAAAGAGATTGAATCCTTTATTTTGGCAATATTGTCATGCTTAATTCAAAATAATATTTCTTATAGATCATGAAAAGTGAATGATCGGAGCATAGATATGAAAATAGAAATTTGGTCGGATTTTGCATGCCCATATTGTTATATAGGTAAACGAAAGTTGGAAGAAGCCTTAGAAGCTTTTCCTGAATTAAAAGATATTACTATCGTATTTAAAAGTTTTGAACTGGATCCTACCGCCGGATCAGAAACGATAATGAGTACGAAAAATAGATTAATGAAAAAATATGGCAAGACTGAGTTAGAAGCAAAACAGATGATGGATTCTATTGTCCAATATGCTGATCATGTCGGGTTGAAACTTCATTATGATACGGCTCAATATACCAATACCTTTGATGCTCACAGAATTGCAAAATATGCCCAAAGTATTGGCAAAGAGAAAGAGCTATTGGAAAAATTGTTTTATGCGTATTTTATTGATAATAAGCAGTTGAGTAGTTTTGAAGTGCTGACCGATCTTTGTCGTGAAGTAGGATTAGATATAGAAAAAGTAAAAGAGGTATTAAACAATAATGATTTTGCAATCAATGTACGTATGGATGAAGAAGAAGCACAAATGAAAGGAATACACTCAGTACCTTTTTTTGTTATTGATGAAAAGTATGCTGTTTCAGGAGCGCAATCTGCAGAAGTTTTTAAAAAAATCATCAAGAAGGTTTTAGCTGAAAACGAAGAAAAGATAAAGAGCTAAAAAAGTTTTCAGCTTACGTTGTACCTACTTCTTCTGCTCCTCTACATAATGCTCAATAGCACTTTTTATATTGACCAGTTTATTCGGATTTCCCTGAAGGTTTTTAAAATAGACTGACATGTCGTTTTCTTCGTTCAATGGTAGCGATGCAATTTTCGCACAAATCTGCAAAAAGACTTCATAGGGAACATCATCTCCGCGTTTTAAAAAGTAGATTGCCCGCTGCAGCGATACGAACGGGTTAAGACTGACTTTGGATAAACGATTGACACGGGTGTTGATATAGTTGACAAATTCGATTCTCATGTCACATCGGATGATGGTAAAGAGCCTCTTCAGCGTATCGTATCGGCACTCAAATGCGATTTTCGTCGAATCAAAATCAAATCCGTCTACCAGTTCTTCCAGTGTCGCATCTTTAAACCTCTCCCGATAGACGAGCTGGTAAATGTCGTTTTTGTATTTGTAGGTATAGGAGTTGTTCTCGTACTCGAAATAGTCCTTGTTCATTGCATTGTTGATGAGTTCCTGATCCTCTTTTGAAGGGAAAAACAAATCAAGGTCTCTGAATGTATCTGCCTTGATGCATGAACCGGCCAAATAAAAGTGAATTTCCCGTTTCTCGATATGTTCGATAATCAGTCTTTGGAAAAAGATATTGAGTTTGATGGCGATACTGTCGAGTCTATAATCGAGTAAGGATGCCTGATCAAATGAAAGCAACTCGTCATAGTCTTTCCAAAAGTCATAAATCATAGGTTTTCTCCTCATGCGGATATGATTATTTTTATATTCAACGCTTTAATTGTAACTATTTTATTTAAAAGAAGAAGTGGCAATACAAACAATATATTTTAGTAGGGGAAATTATGATAAATACTACTGAAACAGCTGTGCAGATGTTCAATTATTTAGATAATGAAAACTATTTTGGAAACTGTATGGAATAAATAGAGGTTCAAATCTCCTATTCCTTATCAGAGTGGCCCGTGACTAAAATATGCTCATAACATTGCTCTACACGTTCTACGACTCTATTGCGGCCATGTTCTTTGGCTATGTAAAGTGCCTGATCCGCTCTTTTAATCATGTCATCGACTGACTTATTGTCACAATACTGCGTGATTCCGATACTGACCGTTACTTTATCGACAACAGCAAAGTTGTTTTCTGCAATTTTTTGACGTAAACGTTCCGATAAAATTTTGATTTCTTGCAGGTCGGTACCCGGGCAAACAATGATAAATTCCTCGCCTCCCCAGCGAAACGGATAATCACTCACCCGTAAAACATCTCTGGTAATCTGAGCTATCTCTTTTAACACCGTATCTCCGATATCATGACCATATGTATCGTTGATTCTCTTGAAATAGTCAATATCCATATAAATCAGAGAAAGCGGTGTTCCATGGCGTTTTCCGAAAGAAATCTCACGCTGGATAATATCATCGAATTTGAGACGATTATACAACCCGGTTAGTGGATCTGTTTGCGCTATATATTCAAGCTTTTTTTCCATGATTTTGCGTTCGGTCATATCAATAGCCGTACCGAGACCTGTCCATTTTCCTTGAAACTTGACTGTTGAGATAGCGATATAAAACCATCGTATTTCTCCCGATCGAGTCACTATTTTCAAATCCTGATAAATACTCTGATCGAGTAACTCCCCATTTAATCTCGCTCGTACGCGTTGTTCAATAATCTCTCGATCTTTAGGGGCAATAAGATCAATTGGGCTCATGATCATTAGATCTTCTAACGTATATCCGCTCATTTTTGCAAATGCATCGTTCACGTAGAGAAAAGAGTCTCTGTATAAAAATATACCTGCCAAAGCACTTTCTGTCAATGTTTTAAAAAGCAGTTCACTCTCTTCAAGTGCTTCTTTGAGCTTTATTTGTTCACTAATATCTTTTCCGGTCGAGATGAAATGCGTTACTTCATCATTTTTCAATTTGATCGGCGTAATGGTTTTTTCTTCCCAGAAAAGGGAGCTGTTTTTTTTACGATTTTGAATATTACCTTTATACGTTTTTCCGGCTAAGATCGTTTTCCACATATCTTCATAAAAGGGTGCTGGAAAATGTCCTGATTTTAACAGGGAAGGTTTTGCACCCAAAAGCTTCTCTTTAGACCATCCGGTTAGTTTTGTATAGGCATCATTAATGTACTCGATCACACCGTCAGTATCAGTAATCATAATCAGATCATCGCTTTGTTCGATAATACGGTGAAGTTTCAGCATCTCATGTTGACTCTTGAGACGATCGGTGATATCGATAACATTGACAACAAGATGTTCTTTGCCGAGATGAATCATTTTTTGGATACGTGCTTCAACGTCATATTGACTCCCGTCTTTACGCTGATGTTTCGTTTCCATCGTCAATAACGGGATCTCCTCAACCAAAAGAGGTTGAATGAGTGTGTGAAATTTTTCATACGTATAATCTGGTTTAATATCTGTAGGAGTCATCTGAGAGAGCTCATTCATCGAATAGCCGATATTTTGCAATGCACTCCCGTTTGCGTAGCAAAACTGCAGTGTTTCCGGATGGAATATATAGATTTCATTCAGGCTTTTATCGATTATAGTTCCCAACGATTCCAAAGAGTTGGTTAGTTGCATCTCTTTGCTAACATCGGTATATACTGCCATAATATAGCCGTTGTCCAAACGTGTTACATCATTGACACGCCAACCTTCCCGTATCTCATCATGGTAGTAATTCGCTTCAAAATGTTCAGATTCACCTGACGTGTAGACACGTTCCAAAACATCAAGAAACCCAAATTCCTTTACTCCGGGGAAAACCTCTTGCAAACTTTTACCCAGAATGTCTTCACGTTTCAGATTTTCTGTTTTTTCAGCGTGTCGGTTAAAATTAACAAAAATAAAATCACCGTTCTCATACTTATAAATCGCAATATTTATAGGTAAAGAATCGATTGCTATCAAGAAAGAACTCCTCTACCTCTATCTGAAATTAATCAGTTATAAATAATATTATATTTAAAATTATTATATCTTTTTTTTAAAAAATATTGAATCAAGTAAAAGATTTAATTATGACAAATTATCCGTTTGCAAACTGTTCTTTCAAAAACAATGCGTTTAACTGTGATTAAAATCAAAAATATGGTAGCGGTTTTTACCGGATTGTTTCGCTACATACATTGCCTGATCAGCTTGACGGACAAGCTGATCCCCATCTACGTCCGTTTCTTGCGGATAAAATGTGACTCCTATGCTGGCCGATACTTGAATGATTAAATCACCTATCTGGATCGGTCTGCTGGCTGAGTCGAGAAGCCGCTCGATGATCGGGAGCGCAGCATAGGTATCATTCAAATCTACGACAATAGCGACAAATTCATCTCCGCCTAATCTGGAAAGTGTGTCTCCTTCACGCAATGCCTGTTTCATGCGTGCCGAAAGACTAATGAGCAGTTGATCTCCGACATCATGTCCATAACTGTCGTTTACTTGTTTGAAACCGTCAAGATCGAGGTAAAACACTGCGAGCCGTTCTCCGCGTCGCTGGGTTTGAAACATCCCTTGTTGCAGACGGTCCGATTCTAAGATACGATTCGGCAGTCCGGTAAGGGGATCATAATGGGCCAAATGCTCAAGCTGACGTGCGTGCTCTTTCATCGCACTGATATCTTTGGTGGTGATCAAGATACGTTGTTTATCAGGCAAGAGAGTGGCTGTCATATTGATATAAAGCCTTTTCCCGTCTTTGACGACACACGTTTTTTCGAAACCTTTGACAAACCCGAATTCAAACACGTTTTTCATTGCCTGCATAGCCCGTTCACGGTCTTCCGGAGCACTGAGTGATATACACGACATGGTTAGGAGTTCGGCACGCGAAAAACCGGTCATTTCAAGATATGCATCATTGAAATCTAAAAAATTGGATTCTTGATCCAAGATTGCAATACCATCTTTTGAGGTATTAAAAAGAGCTTTAAACTCATCCCTTTGCTGTTCTACTTCTTTTTGGAGATTTTTTTCTTCGGTAATATCATAAAACCATCCTAATACGCAGGATTCCCCTTCAAATTCAATCGGCATATAGGAAGCCAATACCCAAAGCGTTTTATTTTCGATATAAAGTTCTATAAGTTGATTATAAATGATTTCATTGTTGTTGATTCGAGATACGATTGAATTGTAGTGTTCTTGATTAGCATAATAATTTTTTGGATTTTTACCTATAACATCAGATATATCGGCATGAATGAGGTGTGCATACGCTTCATTGGCAAAAATTACCTCTTGACCACTATTTTTTGCAATTCTGACAGCAATTGGGCTCATTTTTAGTAAATACCTAAGGGTGTTTTCACTATTTTCCAAACGTATTTGGTATTGCATCTGTTGAGTGATATCTTGAACCGTGCCTAAAGAGCAAATAGGGATTCCGTTTGGATCAAATTTGGTTTCGCATTGTTCATTGACATATTTGATTTTCCCATCCTTCATGAGAAGTCGATGGGTTATTTCGTATTTTTGTTTTGTTTCCAGTGAATGTTCATAGGCATGTGCGACTTTGAAACGGTCATCAGGATGGATGACATTTAAAAATGCTTCGTAGGTGGGATAAAATGTATTTTTATCAAGTTCAAAAATATTAAAAATTTCATCGGACCATTCCAACGTATTGCTGTGTATTTCAAAATGCCAATTGCCGAGTTGAGCGATTTTCTCTGCTTGTCTGAGATTATTTAGCAGCTTGGTCGTCTCTTCTTCAGTTTTTTTTCGTTCTGTGATATCTTCGATAATTGCGATTCCGCCCTCAATATTATCTTCAGCATCACGTAGGGGTGCATAGGACATGATTATCCAAAGTTGTGTGTTGCTGAGCGTCGAGTGGTATTGTCCTTCATACACCCCTTCTTTGCCTTCAAGGGCTTCCCTTAGCGAGGGTAGCATTCTTTGATCTTTCAAGGTTTTTATATCAAGTCCGATGAGCCTTTCTTTAGGGGCTTTCATGACGTGCGCAAAACGGTCGTTGCAGTAGGTAATGATAAGCTCTTTGTTGTAGTGTACGATACCGGCTGGCGAATATTGCAGAATAAGACGATAGCGTTCTTCGCTGATTCGTGCCTCTTTTGCACTTGCTTCGGCTTTGTACTGTAAAACGGAACTTTTGGTTATATTCGTATTAATATATCGACTGATGATGACGAGAAGAACGAAGTAAAGTGTCAGTGCCTGACCCATATATAAATAGATATCTGTACCGTCAAGAAGCAAATACACGGTAATAGGGGACAAGGCCAAAATAGAAAAACCGATGCTGCTGGGAAGATCTGAGGCATTTGACACGGTATTGCCGGCAGTCAATCCTGCTAAAATGAAAATTAGGAATACAAGATGGATGATGTCATTCGTAGTAACTAATAAAACGCCTATGGAACCCCATATGATGGCGGATATAAAGGTGCCGATACGAATTGTTCGCAGACGTTTTTTAAGAGTCGGGTAAGTTTTATCGGCATGGTGCAAGTATGAGTCAATGAGACGGATCCGCACTAGTGAGACAGTCAGCAGGGCAAGAAACCAAATAACAATGAGCTTAGGATTGGATATGTTTTGTTCGGCGAAAACAAGCAGTAAACCAAGGAATAAACTGGTGAATATAGCGGGTTTGCTTGCCTTTAAAAGGTTTTGTAATTGTTCCAATTGTGATAAATGATATGTCGTTTTCAAAAGCATTTGAACCTTTTGTCCGTGAAATTAAAGTGATTTGATTTAAGTTTTAATTATAGCAGAAGGTGAAAAATATTTATTGTTTTTTTTTTTAAATCTATCGGATGTTCTCAAAGTATGATTAAATACTTGATAGAAGCTAAACAAAATATAAATAGTGTTTAAATTATCGTTGATCTGTTATTTATTGGATATTAGGATATAGTAATAGGATAATTTTTTAGGAGATATTCCTATGGATACCGTAACCTTGACCGATAACCGAACCGGAAAAAGCTATGAGTTCACAATCTTGCACCCGAGTATCGGACCCGACGTGATCGATGTTCGCAACCTCTATAAAAATACGGGGATGTTTACATACGATCCGGGATTTACTTCCACGGCAAGCTGCAGTTCGGCGATTACCTATATTGACGGTGAAAAGGGTGAATTACGGTATCGCGGATACGATATAAGTGATTTGGCGACAAAAAAGAGCTATTTGGATGTTGCCTATCTTTTGTTGACAGGGAAATTGCCGAATGAAAAAGAACGTGCCGAATTCGATAATGAATTGCGGAAACGTTCTTTCATTCATGAAGGACTAAAGCGCCTTTTTGACGCATTTCCGGACAAAGCGCATCCGATGGCAATGATGTCATCCGCCGTGTCGGCACTCTCTACCTTTTATTTTGAACATCTCAATGTTACGACTGATGAGGATGCTCAAATCATGGCACGGCGTATAATCGCAAAGATCCCGACTCTCGCTGCTTTTACCCATCGTCGGATGTTCGGCATCCCATATATCTATCCCGATATTGAGCGCCCCTTTACGGAAAATTTTCTCTACATGATGCGAGCCTATCCGGGAGAAAATCTCGAAATCCGTGATGTAGAGGTTAAAGCGCTGGATACGATCTTTACCCTTCATGCGGATCATGAACAAAACGCTTCTACATCGACGGTCCGTGCCGTCGCTTCGACGGGTGCACATCCGTATGCGGCATTGTCTGCCGGGATCAATGCGTTATGGGGAAGGGCACACGGCGGGGCAAATGAATCGGTTATCGCTCAGCTCGAATACATCGGCAGTGTAGAGCGTGTAGATGAATTTATCGCACGGGCTAAAGACCCGGATGATGACTTTAAACTCATGGGATTCGGTCATCGAGTCTATAAAAATTTCGATCCCCGTGCAAAAATACTGAAAAATTTATTGGATCAGCTAAAAGATGAACTCGGAGTGAATAACGAGTTGCTGACAATTGCTGAAAAAATAGAGCAAATTGCGCTTCAAGATGAGTATTTTATACAACGTCACCTTTATCCCAACATCGATTTTTATTCGGGACTCATTCTGACAGCACTCAAGATTCCAAAATCAATGTTTACCATCATTTTCGTTATCGGAAGGTCGGTAGGGTGGATTACACAATGGATCGAACTTAAAAAAGATCCTGAAATGAAGATTGCCCGTCCGAGACAACGTTATATAGGTGAGGCGAAAAAAGGTCTGTAGCATATTTTGGTATAATAGGAAACTTTTTATTTGTTTTGAGGAGCTTTTATGGAATGTGAATTTCCTACTGTTAATGCATCAACGGATGAAATCCGATCAATTTTATCTGAAATTAAAACGATTGCTGTTTTGGGACTTTCACCGGATGCTTCTAAAGACAGTTATCGTGTTGCAGAATATCTTAAAAATGCCGGATATACGATTATCCCGGTTTATCCTAAAGAGGAGACAATTTTAGGAGAAAAAGTATACCGTTCACTCCAAGAGATTCCGTTTGCGGTCGATATGGTCAATATTTTCCGAAAACCAGACGCTTTGAATGCGATTGCGGATGCATGTATCGCCAGAGGCGATATAAAAGTGTTTTGGGCACAAAAAGGGATCGTGAATAACGAGGCTGCGGAACGTGCCCGTAATGCCGGAATGCGGGTAGTACAAAATCATTGTACGATGGTAGAACATCGTAATATAAACATCTAAAGGGAATCCTTGGTTGATCTAGAAACAATATATCAAGCACATGAGCGTATCCGCGGAACGGTCGTAGAAACCCCGTTTGCCTACGCTCCCAGACTGAGTGAGCAATGCGGTGCAGAAATTTATCTTAAAAAAGAAAATTTGCAAGTTACCGGAGCTTTTAAAATTCGCGGCGCGTATAATAAGATCGCTACACTGAATGATGCGGAACGTCAATGCGGCGTGATTGCGGCAAGTGCCGGAAACCATGCTCAGGGTGTTGCTATGGCGGCACAAATATTTGGTATCAAAGCATTGATCGTGATGCCTGAATCGACCCCTCTGACAAAAATCAACGGTGTACGCTATTACGGAGCGGAAGTTATTTTAGCCGGCAGCAATTACGATGAAGCGTATGCGTATGCTTCCACCTACGGCAACGAGAACGGTATGGTATTCGTTCACCCCTTTACCGATACGGCGGTTATGGCCGGGCAGGGGACGATTGCACTTGAAATGATCGAATCGATGAATGATCTCGATGCGGTTGTTATCCCTGTCGGCGGCGGCGGATTGATCTCGGGTATGGCATCTGCCTTTAAGGCGTTATCGCCCAAAACGGAAGTGATCGGGGTCAGTGCGTTAGGGGCTCCGGCCATGAAAGAATCGTTTGATGCTAAAAAAGCGATTGACAGCACGTCGGTACGAACGATTGCAGACGGTATCGCGGTACGGGATACCTCTGAAATCACGCTTGGACATATTATTGAATGTGTTGACCGCATTGTTAGTGTCGATGATGAAGAGATTGCCAATGCCATATTGTTTTTGCTTGAACGTCAAAAACTTGTGGTTGAAGGTGCCGGTGCAGTCGGAGTTGCAGCATTGTTGCACGATAAATTGAGTGATCTTAAAGGAAAAAAAATCGGGATCGTATTGAGTGGTGGGAACATGGATGTTACACTCCTCTCCATCATTATCGAAAAGGGCTTGATTAAATCGGGACGCAAGATGAAACTGACAGTAACTCTTGTCGATAAACCGGGCGCCCTTATGAAACTCACCGAGATGCTGCAAGGTTTAAATGCCAACATCGTCCACATTGATTATGATCGTACTTCAACGACGTTAGCATACGGTGACGCGAATGTAACGATCCATTTGGATACAAAAGGGGAAGACCATCAATCCCAAATTCGTGCGCTACTTAAAGAACACCGCTATTTAAGCAGTGAAGAACACTAAAAGGGACATTTAGAATATGGAAGTTTTAAAATTATTAAATATTAAACAACCTATTCTGATGCTTAAAACACTTCGAAACGGAAAAATGGGTGTTGTGGATTCCCAAAATGCTCTTCGAATCATTGATGTGAAAACTTATGCGACTGTCGGTGGCTTTAAGAGTAATATTACCCATGAACGTATCGTCGGCTCCCATGTGGATATGACGCTTGACGGCGAATTTTCAATATCGATCATACCGGAAACGGGTAAAGCAGCACTGTTTAATGTTCCAAAAAAAGAACTTCTTTTTAAAGTAGGTCGACACCAAGGTGAAATAGAGAGCGTCGGACTGGATCCGATGGGGCGTTATTGTGTGACGTGCGGTCAGGATGGAAAAACGTTTGGTTGGGTACTCCAAACCTCTCGTTTGGCATTTACCATGCCGCCGCATGCGGATTTTATCAGTACGGTCGCATTTGATGATCATGGGCAATGGATCGCAACGGGGAGTTATGACCGTGCGATTAACGTCCTTAATATGGCTACTATGAAACAGCCGTTAAAACTTCGCGGACACAGCAGTGCCATTGTCAAAATCATCTTTTTGCCTGAGGCAAAAATGCTCTCAGCGGATAAAGAGGGTGGATTGATTGTTTGGGACCTCAGTAACGGCAAGAAAATCAAACGTTTGGCTAAAATGAATGACGATATAACGACAATGACCGTCAGTATCGACAAACGATTTGCTTTTGTTGCTACAAAGCTCGGATACATCGGTTTATATGATTTACAAACATTGGAACAGGTCAAGCAACGCTATATCAAAGAAACTGAGACCATTACATCGTTAGCGTATTTAACGGATCCTTTTCGGCTGGCAATCGGTACTGCTGAAGGAAATATACGAATTTATTCCCTTTTCGGTGATGAAGAGAAATACATGCAAATGCTGCGTGAACGTCAGTATAAAGCCTTTTATAGCGCTTTGGAAGAGAACCCGATTTTGCTCTATTCCAAGCCTTATGAAATCGTAGAACGGATTTGGGCCGATGTTTTAGAAAAAGCACGTGCCTATCTTGAAAAAAATGAACGTCCTAAAGCGAAAGATATCCTTAATATGTTCGCCGGTATCCCCAAAAAAAGCGGTATGATCACACAAATACTGCATGATTACGAAAAATATCCCCAATTTAAATCCGCTATTACGGAAGGGCGTTTTACTTTGGCGTATTCGATGGTGAAACAATATCCCGCATTTCAAGATTCTGAGCCGTTTAGGGCAATGGAATTGAAATGGAAAAAACTGTTTTTAAAAGCACAAGAACTCATTTCAACTCCAAACGGGGAGGAACAGGCACGGCAAGTTTTGGCTCCCTATCGGGGTATATCCGATAAAACTCTTTTAATCCAACAGCTTTTCCAAGAGCGCAGACTGTATGATTTTTTTAAAAGAGTAATTGCACAGCGTGATTTTTATAAATTTTTCGATTTGGTCAAAGCGCATCCGTTTCTAAAAGAGTTTTCGGAATACGGCACTATTATGGAGTATGCCGATAAACTTTATATACAGGCTCATAAAGGATACGTAGAGGGGGAATATGCAACTGCGCGAAAAGCGTGTGAAATTCTTTTGGCATTTCCTGATTATGCGGCTGAAGCTCAGGAAATGCTTGACACGATTCGAGTCAAACATCTCTTTTATGATTCGATTACTTCCAACAATCTTGCAAATGCCTTTGCCTATCTTAGTTCCTATCCATTGCTGTATGAGACACCGGAAGCACAAGTGCTGGAAAACCATTGGAACAACATTGTCGATCAGGCACAGCGGTTTGCTGCCAAAGGTCTCGCCAAAGAGACGCTAAATACGTTTGAACCCTACCATGCTATTAATGCCAAATATTCGGCGATTGCCAGCGTTATGGCGCAAGCATACTGTGTCCAGTTGGAACAAAAGCTCCGTAATAAAGCTCCCCAAGAGATCATCGAAAGTGGAATTCGGCAATATGTCGGATTGTTTGGTAGAGACGAGGGAATTACGACAGTTTTTGAGTATTTTAAAGCTCGATATCAAACAAAAATCGATTTTGAGACACTCAAGGAAGGTTCATTGGACACCTGGAATCCTTTGATCCGGATTGATGACATTACCCAATTATGATCGCAATTGATTTAGGTTCCAATACCATCCGTTTTATTGAGTATGACGGTGAATATTGGGGGAATAGTTATGAGAAAATTGTGAAAACGGCCGAATCTCTCCATGAAACCAAACGAATCGGAGAAAATGCGCTTGAGCGGATTTTGTCTGCGATCAACGAGGCCAAGACAAAGCTTGATTTTGTCTCCAATGATATCATAGGATGCGCTACTGCCGCTATGCGTATGGCTGAAAATTCAGATTCCGTCATTGAATCCATAGAAGCTGCAACCGGAATCCGTTTTACCATTATCGATGCCGAAAAAGAGGCAAATCTTACTCTCAATGCGGTACGATATCGACTAAGCAAGCTTGGAATTGAGCCGTCATCTTTTGTCATGGCCGACATAGGGGGAGGGTCTACCGAATTAATTGTATGCGAAGGTCAATCGAGCCGTTCTATCAGTTTTAATATCGGTATCGTGACATTAAGCGAACGTTCAAATACTCCAAAAAAACTCGATGAATCAATTTACTCTTTTAAGGAACAAATCAATTCTCAACGATTCCCGCATACATCGTTAGTCCTGACAGCCGGAACTCCTACAACGATTGCGGCCTATTTGAACGGTATGGATTATGAGACGTATGATCCCGAAAAAATCAACGGATACCGATTGCATTTGGAGGATTGTTACCGTGTCGAGGATGATCTTCTGAAAATGGATGAAGTGACACGTGCACGATACGTCGGAGTAGGGCGCGAAAACTTGATTATCGCCGGTATCAGGATGGTTACGGCGATTTTTGAAGCTCTTGATTATAACGAAGCGATTATCATTGACGACGGATTGCGCGAAGGGATTGCTCTGGAATATTTCTGTTGATTTTGCCCACTATTTTGACCTGTTTTTCAATTTGGCTATAATAGAGCGAAATAAAGAGGGGGAAATATATTGAAATTAACTAATATTAAACGTGTCGGTATGCTGCTTCGCCCCTCGACGCCTGAGCTTAAAGAGATGTTTTTCGAAGCGAAACGTATTTTCGAATCACGCGGGATCGAAGTCATTATCGACAATATCAGCGGCGGAATGATCGATGTGATGGGACAGCCGTTTGATATGATGTGTCAAAACAGTGATTTCCTCGTTACAATCGGGGGTGACGGGACATTGATCTCTGCCGTACGGCGTTCGTACAATTACCAGCTTCCTGTTTTAGGGATTCATGCAGGAAAACTTGGATTTTTAGCCGATTTGGATTTTGCCGAGCTCGAATCTTTTGTAGACAAGATGTTGGTGGGAGAATACCGCATCGATCAGCGTGCTATTTTGCAAGCTACGATTGTTACTCCTAACGGAATGAACGATATATTTGCTTTTAATGACATTGTATTAACCCGTCCGTCGATTGCAAAAATGATCCATTTAGAGACCTTTGTAGATGGCAGAAGTTTTAATACCTATTACGGGGACGGGGTTGTTGTTTCGACTCCTACCGGCTCTACAGCGTATAACCTTTCAGCCGGTGGGCCTGTTTTGTTTCCTTTGACGCAGGTATTCGCCCTGACACCGATATGCCCCCATTCGCTGACCCAGCGTCCGGTGGTTTTTCCAGGACATTTTGAGATCGAGATGAAAACACCGGATGCCAGTGCTTTGGTGATTATTGACGGTCAGGATTTGGTTGAAATCAGTGACAGTGACACCGTCCATATAAAACTCGCAAGCAATACCGCACGTCTGATTCACCGTAAAGAGTTTAATTATTTCGAAGTTCTCAAAGAGAAATTGGGATGGGGGAATTAATCGGTGATAGAACGTTTTTATCTTAAAGAGTTTTTGACATTTAAAGAGGCCGATTTGGAATTCCATCCCGGCCTCGTTGTTTTCACAGGCCCCAGCGGCAGTGGGAAGTCGATTCTTATGCGCTCTATTTTGGCTTCTGTAGGGTTGGATAATGTTGAAGCACAGATCTGTGAGTCAAGTGTGTCATGGAATATAGATGAGGAGTGTTACGGCCTTCAAAATGAACCGGTCAATATATTTCGTCATGTCAAAAAAGAGAAAACACGCTATTTTATCAATAACCAAAGTACCTCAAAATCTTCGATGGAATCGATCAGTACTAACTATCTGCGCCATTTAAGCCTCAAAGATTACAGTGATTTTGAACCGTCGGCAATTTTAAAGATAATTGATGAGCGTATCAGTGAACGAACACCCCAGTACGCTACGATATTGGAAAATCATCGCTCTAAATTTGCTGAGTTCAAAATCCTCTCAGATGAGCTTCGAAGTATTGAGGAGAAAGAAAAACATCTTTCCGAACTCAAAGAGTTCGCGCTCTATGAGATCGGCAAAATTGATGCGATCAAGCCGTATGTCGGAGAAGATGAAGAACTGGGTCTTATCAAAAAACAGCTCTCCAAAAAAGAGAAAATTGAAACGGCTATCGCTCAGGCACAGGGTATTTTTTCCTACGAATCGAATGTCAGCTCGGTATTAGGACTGTTGGAGGTTGATAGCGCGTTTTTTGATGATACGATGAACGAACTGCGCAGTGTTTTGGAAAGTTCATTGGAACGTATGGAAGAGCTCGAAGAGGTTTCGATCGAATCGGTATTGGATCGAATCGAGCAAATATCCGAGTTGAAACGTCGATACGGCAGCATTGAAGAAGCATTGGCGTATCGTGACCAAAAAGTATCAGAGCTGGAATCGTATGAGATTATCGAACACTCGAAAAGTGATTTGATCAAGCAAATTTCTGCTTTAAAAGCTACGCTGGATACAGGAGCAAAAGAGCTTTCTCTAAAACGTCATGCCATTTTGGGCGAAACACTGGAAAAACTCAACAGTTATTTGGGGATGCTCTATCTTCGGGAAGCGACATTGGAGCTTGAGCCGTGCGAATTAAATGCATCCGGATATGATAAAGCGGTATTGGGATTATCGGGGACAAAACTCGATAAGCTGAGTTCCGGAGAATTTAACCGTTTACGATTGGCGTTACTGGCATTAGGGGTAGAGAGTATGCAAAGTGACGGAGGGGTTTTGATGCTCGATGAGATCGATGCAAATCTAAGCGGAGAAGAATCGATGAGTGTTGCGAAAGTTCTGCGCCATCTCGCATCACGTTATCAGATTTTCGTTATTTCACATCAGCCTCAGCTTACTTCGATGGGGCAGCAGCACTTTTTGATCTATAAAGACGATGAGAGCCGTGTCCGTGAACTGAACGATCTTGAGAGAATTGAAGAGATAGCCCGAATTATCAGCGGAGATGCAATCAGTGATGAAGCACGGGGCTTCGCACGAGATTTATTTGAACGCGCAAGAGGATTATCATGATTATCGATACGCATGTCCATTTAGACGATGAACGCTACCGCGAAGATTTCGATGCAATGATGGAACGTGCATCCGATATAGGAGTAGAGGCTTTTGTAATACCGGGAGCACATCCTGCGACATTGGAACGTGCAATCGAGATATGCGAAGCTTATGATAATGTATATTTTGCCGTTGGTGTTCATCCCTATGACATGGAGACGATGGAGACGGTCGATTTTGATCATTATGTTCTACATCCCAAATGTGTGGCGATAGGAGAGTGCGGACTGGACTATTTTAGACTTGAAGGGAGTGATGAAGAAAAACATCAGGAAAAAATGCGTCAGGCTGAAGTGTTTCGTCGGCAAATCCGTATCGCGAAACACTATCATAAGCCGTTAATCGTCCACATTCGTGATGCAAGTCATGATTCAAAAATGATTTTATTGGAAGAGGGTGCAGGAGAAGTCGGCGGAGTACTGCATTGCTACAATGCGGATGATGAGCTGTTATCACTCGCCAATGAAGGATTTTATTTCGGTATCGGCGGAGTTGTCACTTTTCAAAATGCCAAGAAACTTGTCAATATTCTTCCTAAAATCCCTCTTGACAAACTCGTCATTGAAACGGATGGACCTTACCTCACTCCTCATCCTCATCGGGGTTCTCGCAATGAGAGTGCATATACCCGTTATGTCGCCGATAAAATGGCTGAACTCCTTCACATCAATGCACAAGAGGTAGAAGAAATAACAACACATAATGCCAAAAAGCTGTTTGCATTTGGATAGGGTAAAGGAAGAGGGATGAGGAAAATAATAGCGATATTACTTTTAGTCCCTTTGATGCTGATGGGCATTGGATTTGATCCGAATGATAAAAATAAAATAGAGATATTACGCCATTTTGACATTCCCGCCTCATTTTTAAGAGATCCCTCATTACACGATGTTTATTCACAAAAAAAACGTGATACCTCCTTGCAAGGGTTTGATGATGCCTCTGAAAATGCAAATTTGCTTCTTCCTATGCTCTCATCCTTGATAGCACAATCCGACTTACCGAATGAATTTCTATATGTAGTATTGGCGGAATCGCAGCTGGAAGTCGATAGTACCTCTTCACACGGGGCAGCCGGGTTATGGCAGTTTATGGAGACAACCGGAAAACTTCAGGGGCTTCAGGTCAATCAGTATGTCGATGAACGTCGTGATCATATCAAATCGACACGTGCTGCTATTGCCTATCTAAGCAGTTTAAAAAAACAGTTCGGAAAATGGTATTTGGCTTTGATTGCCTACAATTGCGGTGACGGTCGATTGACAAGAGCTATACAAAAAGCGGGAACAACCGATTTAAATGTCCTGGCAGATCCCAAACGTGCCTATATCCCTCATGAGAGCCGGAATTATATTCGCACTGTCGTTGCATTGGCTTTTTTAGGCTCTGAAGATCCGTATTTATCACAATTTACTTCAACTCAGGAAGCAGTAGAAAATCCGATTGCAACGGTTTATCTTCCCAAAGGTGAAAAAATAGATCGAATCGCCGCTGTTTTGGAGATGCCTAAAACGAAACTAATCAGTCTTAATACCCACCTAAAAAAAGGGGTAACACCCCCGAATGCACAATCCTATCCTGTATACATACCAAAGGAAAAACTAGAGGCATTTCAACAAAAATTTCAGCCAAAGGATATTCAAGGGTATTTCATTATGCACCGTGTAAAATCGGGTGAGACGTTAGATCAGCTCTCGAAACGTTATAACGTTCCTAAAAACTCGATCATGATGGAAAATATGATAGGCGACAATGAGGACCGTAATCTCAACCGTCGTGTAAAAATACCGATTACCAAACCATTTTTAAAGAATCCCCGCCTTTATACCGCTAAATCCGGCGAAACCCTCGCTTCAGTCGCTGCATTGTATAATACAACAATTGAACAGTTGAAGCTGAAAAATCCGTTTGCGTCCAATGTACTTAAAGAAGGGGAGGAGATAAAGGTTGCTGATTAAAACCCTTGCTGTAAGTCTCGCACTCATATTTACCGGATGTACGACACGATACGGATCCTATTCGTACCATCCGCCAAAACCTTCTCAAAAATACCCTTCAGAACAGCTGGCAATGAGTTCATCCAATGTGTATAAACCTAATGGTGAGCTTCATGCAACGATGCGACCTTATACCGTTTTCGGAAAAGAGTACTGTCCGACCGTTGTTCGGGTCGGAGATACCTTTAGCGGAAGAGCGAGTTGGTACGGAAATGACTTTCACGGAAAATCGACCTCCAGCGGTGAAGGGTATGATATGTATGCTATGACGGCAGCGCACAAAACGTTGCCGATGAATACCGTAGTGCGGGTAACGAATACGGACAACGGAAGTCAGACAGTCGTTCGAATCAACGATAGGGGTCCTTTTGTTGAGACTCGGATCATCGATTTGTCGTATGCGGCAGCAAACGCTATCGGTGTCGCTCAAAAAGGGACGGCAAATGTTACTCTCGAAGTATTAGGATTCGAACCTTCAACATCACGTACGATCAATATGCAGGCAATAGCGAAAGGTCCGCAAGAGAGGGTGATGAATAATTTTTATGTTCAAATCGGCTCATTTGAACGATTTGAAGGGGCATCCTACACAAAACAAAAGTATGCTTCTTTTCATAGCTACTCTGCAATCATTAAAGATACAGAGTATAATAACAAACGACTATTTCGTGTATGGCTGAGCGGATTCAAATCAGAAGCCGAAGCGCGCGATTTCATTTCACAGGGCTATTTTAAAGGCTCATTTATTATAGGGGAATAGGATGATCCACAAAAAACGTCAAACCAAAGAGACCGATATTACATTGTCTCTCACTATCGCAGGTGAAGGAAAAAGTACCATATCGACCAAAGTAGGCTTTTTGGATCATATGTTGGAAAGTTTTGCCAAACATGCACAAATGGATTTGAGTGTTGAATGCGTCGGAGATATCCATATTGACGATCACCATAGTGTTGAAGATATCGGGATTGTGCTAGGGCAGGCATTACGTGAAGCGATCTATCCGATTGAAAAGGTTGAGCGCTTCGGCAGTGCCGTAATCGTGATGGATGAAGCGGCAGTAAGCTGCGATTTGGATCTGAGCAACCGGCCATTTTTGGTCTATGATGTTCCGGTTTCAGGTAAAATCGGAACGTTTGATACGGAGCTTGCAGAAGAGTTTTTCCGTGCGGTTGTTTTTAATGCCGGAATTACGGCGCACATTATCATGGTACGCGGTAAAAACAAACATCATATTATTGAAGCGGCTTTTAAATCGCTTGCCGTGGCATTGCGACGTGCATTAGCGAAAAATGATCGTGCCGGGGTTCCAAGCACCAAAGGGGTACTGTGATTCGATTATTGATCTTAGATGTCGACGGATGTATGACGGACGGGAAAATTATTTATACGGCTGATGGATTGGAGTTGAAAAATTTCAATGTAAAAGACGGATTCATAATTAAAGCATGGGTAAAAATGGGCCATATTGCCGCAATTATTACCGGACGTGACTCCTCAATCGTAGCACATCGTGCAAAAGAGCTGGATATTGCCCATTTGCATCAAGGGGTCAAAGATAAACGTGCAGTTGCAATTGCGATGTGTTCAGAACTCGGGATAGAACCCCATGAAGTAGCGGTAATCGGAGATGATCTAAATGATTATAACCTTTTGCAGTGGGCGGGACAAGCCTACACCCCGCGTGACGGTTCCGAGTATCTTAAAAGTTTCGCAGAGGTTTTGGATCGATGCGGCGGAGATGCCTGTGTTCGCGAAATGATTGAAAAAGTAATTCGTCGAAACGGCGAAGAAGAAAAATTCTTAGCGCTGTGGATCTAAATGTCGATTAACGTTTTTTTTGTTTTGCTATTGGTTTTGCTGATAGGTATGTACGGTTTTTTTAGCCCAAATTATGTTGCGCATCAAGACAGCCGTGAAATTCCTAAAATAGAGTTAATCTCTTTCACCATGTATGAAATATCTCATAAGGGGATCGAACATATTTTAGAAGGGAAAGAGGGGCGAAAATATGATGACCGATATACGGTAACATCAGCAAATTTTAGCGATAATACGAAACATTTATTTCAATCTATCCATTCAGATGATCTTAAATACCAAGATGACATTGTTACCCTAAAAGGAAATGTCCATTATATTCGTGAAGACGGGCTGGAATTTCGTTCAAATGAGGGAAAATACGATACGAATGCATCGCTTATTCAGACTGCCGGGCCGTTTATACTAACTCAAAACGGTAACCGGGTCGATGGCGAAAAATTGGTGTACAACACCGAAAAAGATTTTGTATCCGCTGATCGTATTCGCGGAAGTTACAACTTAAAATAGGAAATAAACTATGATTATTCGAACACTTATTATATTATTTACACTGACATTTATTACACTAAATGCTGAAGAGCTAAAAGTTATATCCGATAACTTTAAAGGGGATCAGCAAAAAGGTGTTGCGGTCTTTACCGGAAATGTCAAAGTGACTAAAGGTATGGATGAACTAAATGCGTCAAAGGTGACTATTTATACCGATAAAGATAAAAAACCGTATAAATATGTGGCTGAAGGCGGTGTCTCATTTTTTATCGTTACAGAACAACAAGAAAAATATCGCGGGAAGTCTCAAAGCGCCGTTTATATGCCCAATGAAGGGGAATATCAATTTTATACCAAAGTTGATTTGATTCGATTGGATGATTTCCGTCGTGTCAAAGGGGATAAAGTGGTCGTCAATATGTCACAGGGAAATGCTGTCGCTGAAAGTGCAAAAGATGAGCCTGTTATTATGACATTTACGCTTCAGGAAAAAAATTCAAAACAAAAAAGTACAGCTAAATGATCGAGATTATTGATTCTTCGTTTCTAACCTCGGCTCCCAATATCAGATTGACACCTGAAAACGAGTACCAAAATGAAGTTGCGTTTATGGCTCGTTCCAATACCGGTAAGAGTTCATTGCTGAATACATTAACAAAGCGTAAATCGTTAGCCAAAGTATCGGCTACTCCGGGTAAAACCCGTTTGATTAACTATTTTGATGTAGTATTCGCCGATAGGGAAACCGGAGAACGTTTAAGTGCAAAATTTGTCGATTTGCCGGGATTCGGGTACGCAAAAGTGGCAAAATCGCTTAAGACGGACTGGGAAAGCAATCTTACAAATTTCATCTCTGAGCGTAAACAAATACGCGTATTTGTCCATCTTATTGACTGCCGTCATCCCGATTTGGAGATCGACCGTTCGGTGGATACTTACCTGAACGAAATTAGTACCCCGGATCAGACGATCGTCACTATTTTTACCAAGATTGACAAACTGAATCAAAAAGAGCTCTCCGAATTAAAAAAACGTTTCCCGGGTGCCATAATGGTTTCCAATTCGAAACGAAAAGGGGTAGATGCGATTGTAGAGCATCTGTACCGATTGCTTAAAAGTGATTCTGAATGAGTGTAATTACGTATATAAAGCCAACTTTGCGCGATATTCCTGCGATGCAGCAGCTTGTAGAGCCTGAAATCGAATCCGGTGTGATTTTGCCGCGCAGTGATGATGAAATTGCCACGAATATACGGTCGTATTTTTTGGCAATGGATGGCGATAAACTGGTTGGTTTTGTGGCGCTTCATATCCATTCGCCTTCGTTGGCAGAACTAAGGTCTATGATTATCGATACACAGTACCGCGGAATGAATATCGGAAGTACGCTGGTTGAAAATGCATGCGCTGAAGGTCGACTTCTCGGTCTAAAAGAAGTATTGGCATTGACCTATCAACAGCGCTTTTTTGAACGGTTGGGATTTATTGAAATTCCTAAAGAGACGATCCCTGAACATAAAATCTGGGCTGATTGTATTAAATGTAAACATTTCCCCGTATGCAACGAAGTTTCTCTTATCAAAACGTTATAAATCGACTTCTTTTAGTCGGTTTATACGTTGTTTATATCAGCCTGAGCAGTATCTATCTTCTATTGCCTCCAATGCTTGCAATACTTTTTTATGCCTATCACGATGCACTCAGCAAACATGATCTGTTTCGATTAATTACCGTATCTGCAATGCTGTTGGTCTTTGAAGCAGACAAAGGATTTTGGTTCGGAAGCACTATAATATTTTTTACTCTGCTATCCCGTTATTTGCTTCCTAAATTTGAACAGGTTATTCAATGCCGTATCTGTATGGCGGCGATCTTTTCTGTATTGGGATATCTCGGATATTGGACATTTATGTGGAGTGCCAATGGTATTCTTCTCCTCCCTTCTCCTATGATCGATTGGCATAGCGGATTGTATATGATTATTGAATTTTTGATTTTATCGGTTGTGATATGAAGATTAAAATAATTTTTACACTTTTTGCGATTATTTGGATCGGTCTTGTTGTACGGGTATTTCATTTAGCGGTTCAGTCCAATGACTATTATGAAAATCTTTCTGAAAACAACAGTATCAAAACTGAGCTGTCAGCTCCGGTCCGAGGTGAAATTTTGGACCGCACGTTGGACCCAATCGCCATTAACGAATTAGGATTTAAGATTGCGTTGGCACCTCATTTAACTCATGGAGACGATAGAAGCCGACTGGATACTGAGATTGCATATTTGCAATCGATGATACCGTCATTGGATGCTCAAAAAATAGCAAAAGCCTATATCATGCAAGATTCATATTACAATCACTCTTTTATTGATGTGGTTGATTTTGTCCCTCATGAAACCATAATTCCCCTTTATGCACTAATGAATTTACGAGAAACGATCAAAATTTCTCCTTCGCCTAAACGCCTTTATCCGTATGGTCCTGTAGGCTCACATCTGATCGGTTATGTTGCCAAAGCGAATCAAAAAGAGATTGATCAAGATCCCTCCCTCCAGCTTTTAGGGCATGTCGGCAAAAACGGTATTGAAAAATATTATAACAGCTACTTGCAGGGAATTGCAGGTGAACGCCGTATCAAGGTGAATGCGCATAATGTTGAAATTGAAGAGGTGGGACGCAGTGCTACCCAAGAAAACCATAATCTTGTATTGAATATTGATATGCGTTTACAAAATTTTATTACCAAGATTTTTGAAAAAAGGGTAGGTGCTATCATCGTCATGGACGTACACGGTGCGATTTATGCTGCCGGTAGTTTTCCGGAATACGATTTAAATACCTTTGTTTCCGGAATCAGCTCTGATGAGTGGAATGCATTGATGAACAGTGTCGATGCTCCATTTACTAATAAAATCATCAACGGTCTTTACCCTCCGGGGTCAACGGTCAAAACCGGGATGGGATTGATCTACATTACATCAGGTATGTTAAATGAAAACACGACCTTCATGAGTACCGGTTCTATGCGATTGGGTAACCGAACTTTTAGAGACTGGAAAAAGACGGGTCACGGTATCACAAATATCAATAAGGCGATCGTTGAGAGCTGCGATGATTATTTTTACCAAGGGTCGCTTCAAGTCGGAATCGATCGTATGAGTGATGGACTCATCCGAATGGGGCTCGGTAAAAAAACGGGAATCGATCTTCCGAATGAATTTATAGGAACCGTGCCCAGCCGTGCATGGAAACGACAACGGTTTCATCAGCCGTGGTATCAGGGTGAGACACTCAATACCTCGATCGGGCAGGGTGATTTGTTAGTAACGCCGATGCAAATGGCAGAATTCACCGCATTGATGGCAACCGGCACATTACCGATCCCACATATTGCAAAAATGATCGGAGAGAATCCTTATGTTCCGGTACCGCTGGATGTTTTGACACCGACGGAAAAACAGAAGCTCCCTATTATCCAACGCGCGATGCGCGGTGTTTGTAATGACCCTAACGGAACAGCACATGCCAGAGTTACGACTCGCTTTCCAATTGCAGGCAAGACGGGTACGGCTCAAACAACAGGAATCGCGCAGGGGACGAAAGATCGTCAAAATGAGAAAAGTATGGAGTATCTAAAACGTTCTCATGCTTGGTTCACAACTTACGGACCCGCGGATAATCCGCAGTTTGTCGTTACCGTCTTGGTTGAACACGGCGGTCATGGTGGAGAAGAAGCAGGGGGGATCGTTTCAGAGATTTACAATAAACTTGACGACCTGGGATACATTAAAAAATAAACACCTGAGGATACTATTCTTCCAATGTTCTAACGATGAGACTTTTCGGGAGTTGAAATCGTTCGATCAATTCGGATTCACGCTGCCGCATCTCACCGTTATCGACTTCATGATCGTAGCCCATGAGATGAAGCATTCCATGGATAAAAAGCAAGGCGAGTTCATGATCAACGCTGTGACCGAGAGAGGTCGCAATTTCATCTACTTTATCCACACTGATAACAATACTGCCTAAGGGTGCACCGGGGAATGGATCGCTCGGAAAACTCAGGACATCGGTCGCTTTGTCGATGTTGCGGAACTCTCGGTTAATTTCGGAAATTTCACGGTTATCGGTCAAAATCAGCTCGATTTCTTGTTCGCTCAATGCATCCGCTATTTGCTCTAATAGGGCAAAATCATAATTTTTGTCGGTTCGGTTGTCAAGTTCTATCATAATGACATTGTAGCATAAGCGTACCCTTGCTAAAATCTCACGAAAGGGATTTCATAATGAATAAAAAAGCACTTTGTATTATGAGCGGCGGAATGGATTCGACTCTTGTCGCCTATATCATGCACCATCGCGGATATGAGATTGTCGGACTTCATTTTAATTACGGTCAGCGAACCGTCAGTAAAGAACTCTCATCTTTTCGCACGATATGTGAAGAGTTAGGGGTACATGAAAAATATGAGATTGATCTTGATTTTTTCAAAACAATCGGTGCATCCGCATTAACGGATCACTCTCTCAGTGTTCCGACTGAAGGGATTGAACCGGGTGTTCCAATCACGTATGTCCCTTTCCGAAACGGTATTTTTCTCTCCATTGCAACGGCAATTGCGGAGAAAGAGGGGTGTGAAGTCATCGCTATCGGTGTGGTCGAGGAGGATAGCAGCGGGTATCCCGATTGTCGTGAAGCTTTTATTGATACTTTTAGCAAAGCGGCAAATCTGGGAACGAAAGAGACAACCCATATATCGATTGAGATGCCGTTGGTGCATTTGCAAAAGTCTCAGATTGTTCAAGAAGCATTGCTTTTAGGTGTACCGCTTCATATGACATGGAGCTGTTATCAGAGTGAGGAGAGCGCATGCGGCGTTTGCGATAGCTGCCGTCTGCGTCTCAGAGGCTTTGAACGAGCTGGAGCCGTTGACCCTATCAATTATGTTTAATTCACAAACGTCTCCTATCATAGTCGAATATCGCCCCCGTAATCGCAACACCTATATTCGTGTTTCGGATGATGGGGAGATAAAAGTTCGGACCCCCCTTAAAAATGAAGCTGCCATACGACGTATTTTAAAGCTCAGAGAAGAGTGGATACAAACCACACTCCAGGCATTACACGTACGACACTGTGAAAAGCATGAGTTGGGAAAAACAATCCGTTTCCGTGGCGAAAATCACTCTGTCGAACAATTGCCAAATCTGCTAAAAAAGATCGAAAAATGCGAAAAAAGTCTTAATATTGAAAAATATTATCACCAATTTTATCGAGATGAAGCAATTTTTACACTTCCGTCACGTGTGGCACATTATGCACGAAAAATGGATTTACACCCGAAAGAGATACGTTTCAAACGAATGCGGAGTCGATGGGGAAGTTGTGACAGTAACGGTATCGTGACACTCAATACGTTGATGATGCAGCTTTCCTATGAACACATCGATTATATTATTGTCCATGAACTGGCACACTTATGCCATTTAAACCATTCTAAATTCTTTCACTCACTTGTACGGGAATATTTGCCGAATGAAAGAAAACTGCGCAGTGAACTCAAAGCGATACGACCGCTGTAAGTAAAACCTATTCTTTTTCTTTTTCGGTTTTTATTGCAGCACTTTTGTTCATCTTGGCTTTTTTCATTAACATAACTATTAATACCGGTGAACCAAACGTGATGATTAACAAAGCCACAAAAATGATCTGCATATCCGTCATTATAGACATCTTTTTTCCTTTTGTCGTGTAGACTCCAGGTATTATAGCTGTGGTTAGTTAATGCTAAATCTTTGATATGAAAATATTAAAAAATGAGTTCGAGCTGTTTCATAGAAGAGCGTGAAGGATTCAATATCCCTTTGTCTACCCCGGCTACAAGGGCAAAATGGAAACTTTTCGATTGTAATATTGTCAGAATCTCTTCAGGGTATCGGTAGAAAAAGATATTTTCAATACCGATTGTGAGAGAAGAACGCATTGTATCCGGTAATACATAGATAATTTTTGCCCACGAAGCCTGAACATCCAGAAAATCAATCTGTTCATCTATTAATTCAAGCAAAGGTTCGAAAATGATGACACGGTCACTGCTTCCGAATTCTTTGATTTCCAGCCGTGAATTTGTAAATACGGGGATAAAATGCCCCATTTTACTAAATCCTTTGATGACGAACGGAATTCGAAGAAAGGTATAAAAAAAGAGAAGATGTTCGAGATAGGGGACAAAAAACGGTGAAAGCATTTGTCGTTCATAAAACGTATCGTTGTGGATAAATGAGGTTTCAAAGAGTGTTTGTTCGATAATGGTAATCGTATTTTCTTGAGCGCGGATCAGTTGCGAGTGTTCTATAAATATATTTGAATCGCTCAGAGCAGGGGAGAAGAGAACAATCGATTTTTTCTCAAGCGGCCATAACTTTTCCCAAATTTCACGCATAGAACCTTCAATATTGCAAAAAGATGGTGGTGTCAAGATCATCGATGAAAGGTGCAGGGTAATCGGATCACATGCGTATACTTGAAGTTCTTTTTCAAGAAGATAGAACCGAAGCAGTTTTTTAAGAGCGTTATCGATATTTTCGACTTTGATCCAGGCTACTTCACTGTCGTTGATTTGAGTAGGCTTGTCGAACATAACACCATAAGCACCGTTTTGAAGCGCTTCGGGGATATCTTCGGGAGAATAGGCGACAAAAAATGATCCACGCTTTACTTTTGAAGGGTCAAAGACAACACTTTCAAAGAGACTGACGGAAGGCTCTCCTAAGAGGGTTCCTTTGGTCAGTGCGAGGATATTTTCAAGTCTCATCCAACCGAACTTCCACTTAAACGTGGTTTTTCAGGACGAACAAGACAGAGCCCATCCGCATCTTTGGCAGCTAAAATCATCCCCTCGGAGAGCATTCCCATCAGTTTCGCAGGTTTTAGGTTTGCGACAACACAGACCTGTGTCCCGATCAGTGATTCGGCACTGTAATATTCACGGATACCGGCGATGATTTGGCGCGGAGTCTCTTCACCCAAATCAACTTGCAGTTTGAGGAGTTTTGAGCTTTTCGGAACTTCTTGAGCATTTAGAACCGTTCCGATTTTGAGGGAAGTTTGGAAAAATTGATCGATTGTGATAAGACCATCGAGAGAGACGGTAGTCTCTTTTTTATCTTCCATTACCGGATGCTCGACTTTTGGAGCCTCTTCGATCATCGCTTTCGGTGCCTCTTGCATCAACGGTTCATCCACACGTGGGAAAAGCGGCGGAATTTTTTTGATGGTAAAGGTATCGAGAATACCTTTGTTAATGATAAGTTTTGTATAGCTTTCCGTCGTAATTTCAAATCCGAGTGCATCTGCAATGGTTGCCGTTGTACTTGGCATGATAGAGTGGAGCATCACGGATGCTTTGGCCAGCAGATTAGCAACCAAAGCGACGGTAGCAAGGGCTTCATCCGTACGTCCTTCTTTGATTTTTACCCACGGAGCATGCTCTTCGATTGCTTTGTTCCCGATGGTAAACACTTTCCACAGCTCTTCAAGGAAACGGTGAAGCTGAAGTTCATAAAAATAAGTATGCAAAGAATCTAAAATAGTATGGGTATCATTGAGCTCTTTACTATGGTATTTTGCAACGTCAGAACTATCAATCACGAAATTGGAGTATTTTTCGCTCATTCCGATGATACGATTGAGAAGATTACCTAAATCGTTCGAGAGATCCGAATTCATACGGTCGATCAGCGCGCGTTGTGAGAAATCGCCGTCTTGACCGAACGGTACTTCACGCATCATGAAATAGCGGAAGTTTTCTGCACCGTAGTGTTGGGCCACTTCGCGAGGATCGACGACGTTCCCTTTGGATTTTGACATTTTTTCACCGTCACGCGTCCACCAGCCGTGAGCACCGATATGTTTAGGCAATGGCAAACCGAGACTCATCAAAAATGCAGGCCAGTAAATCGCATGGAAACGGAGAATATCTTTACCTACCAACTGTACGTTTGCAGGCCAAAAATCCATCTTAGCTTCGTCTGAGCCGTATCCAAGGGCGGTAACATAGTTCATCAGTGCATCGAGCCATACGTACATAACGTGTTTAGGTTCATTTAACGATTCCGGTAAATGGACCCCCCAGCTAAAACTGGTACGGGTAACGGAAAGATCGTTCAACCCACCCTTTACAAAGCTGATGACTTCATTACGACGCGATTTAGGGAGGATGAATTCCGGATGGGCTTCATAATAGTCTAAAAGCGGTTTTTCATATTTTGAAAGGCGGAAAAAATAGCTCTCTTCTTTTAAAATCGTCGTTGCTCTACCACAGTCTGGGCAGCATCCTCCATCCATAAGTTGAGATTCGGGAAAGAAAGTTTCACAGCTGACGCAATAGTTCCCCTCATAAAAATCTTTATAAATATCACCGTTTTCAAACATTTTAAGAAAAGCGGCTTGAACCCCTTTCTTGTGGGACTCATCCGTAGTTCGGATAAATTGATCGTAACTAATATCAAAGTCATCCCACAAGTTGCGGAAAGTAGCGCTGATCTCATCGGCAAATTCCTGAGTCGGTTTTTCGAGTTTCTTTGCCGCTTCTTCGATTTTTTGACCGTGTTCATCCGTTCCGGTCAGGAAATAGGTCTCATTTCCGATCAGGCGTGAATAACGGGCTAGAGAATCTGCGATAAACGTAGTGTAGGCATGACCAATATGGGCTTCACCGTTTACGTAATAAATAGGAGTCGTAATGTAATTTTTCATGTTAATTTTTTACCCTTTTAAAATTCAATCGTTTCATCAAAAATCAAATCCGCCGGTTTCACCCTTGGACATACTTTCATATACCGTTCGGATATATTTAGTGCGAATTTCACAGCCGATACATTGTACGCATACGTAACAACTTTCTACTTCGTGATCTTGCTGGCATGATTGGAGAATTTGCATCGCTTCATCCAAGCGCTCTTCATAAACTTCATTGTTGTCCGGCATAGACACTGATAACCTCATCAATTTCATTCGCTGATCCGAAGAAGCACGGACTGGTATCATGGACATGCTTCGGCTCTTTTTCTAATACACGTTTTGTTCCGTCAACGGCTTTCCCGCCCGCTTTTTCAAAAATAAAGGCAAAAGGGAAAACTTCAAACAGCATACGGAGTTTCCCTTCCGGTTTATCACTTGCACCCGGATAGCTGAATAATCCGCCCCCTTTTAAAAGGATTTGGTGTAAATCAGGAACCATACCGCCGGAGTATCGAAGGCGATAGCCGCGTGCAAAGAAACTGTCGATCATTGCTTTATGGAATGGTGCCCAGCACTGCTGCGTTCCGCCAGGAGCATTTATTTTCCCTTTTTCATTCAAAAGGATATGCTTAACAAATTCAAATTCACCGTTTTGGAGCAGATAGAGTGACACATGTTCCTCATCGGCAAAAACCAGTTCAACACGAGGACCGTACACTACGTAGCAGCTCCCGACCATTTTACTCGGAGTAAACTCACCCTCATAGATGCCGAAAATCGAACCTACGCTGAGATTGACATCTACAAGGGAAGAACCGTCCAGTGGATCAAAGGCGATAAAATAATGGCCGTTTTCGTTGAGTACCATAGGGTGCTCTTTTTCTTCACTGGCGATCGTATGGACTCCGGCAACATGGCTGAGTTCCTCTTCAATAATCAAATCACTTTGAATATCCAGCTGTAGCTGAGTTTCTCCGGAGCTGTTTTGCTCTTGGGAGTAGCCGATATCTTTGACATCAATTGCATGTTTAATGCGTATTGCACTTTTCTGGATTGCTTCTAAAATAACATTCATTTCATAACCTTTGCGTGAGCTAAAATCCACTCGATCACTTGATCGGGGTTGTTGAGATCGAGTAAATCAATACCTTCTGGGATTGTATAGTGAGCCGTATCGATGCTTTCATCAATAGCAAGGGCATTCATATAGGGAAAATAGTCCGTATCGATAGAACCTCTAAAAATACTGATACGCGGGAGCGGTAAATTTTTAAGCCCCTCAACCAGTAAAACATCAAATTCGCCGAAAAGGGCGATTAACTCGTCGAGCTCTTTGTGACGTTGTGAAAAATACGTGGTACGTGTCGGAGAGGTTACGATGACCTCAGCACCCGTATCACTGAATTTATAACTGTCTTTTCCCGGTACATCGAATTGGGCTTTGTCTTTGGGATCATTTTTTACGATGGCAACCTGTAAATTATGCTCATGAATTAATTTCCGTGCCACTTTTAAGATAAGTGTCGTTTTCCCGCTGTTGGAAGGACCTGTGAACGCAACCGCTAAACGTTTTTTCAAAAAAATCAACCTCTGTTAAATTATAGACATTATAGTCAAGGTTCATTTTAAACTTTCTAAAGAGCTCAGGCAAAATACAAAGCTATCTCTATTTTCAATAACTTTATACTTTGAGATGCGAAAAAAAATGGTGTTCTAAAAAAATATAAGGCGAGATGACGTATAATAGTGATTATTCGATGACAAAAGGATTGGGATGCGATTATCTTGGATAGCTTTATCAGCTTTATTGGCTTTTAGCGGATGTGCACAAAAAGGGGCATTTGATCTTTTTAAAATAGATAAAGCACATGAACGCGCGGTTGAGCAGCTACGAAGCGGAAGCATTCTGCTGTCTATGGAGACTAAAGCAATTTTCTCGACGTTGTATCTCAATAAAATCGATCCGCTCCAATATAAAGACGGTGAATATTTTGTTGCCTCCGTTTATTTTGAAAATGATGATTCAACGACGAAGATAAGAGAGCTGGAATCAAACGGGTATGAGCTGACACTTAACGGTAAAAAAGCAACACTTATCGAGCCTCTCGGAGAGAAAGATCCCCGACGTGCTTTGATACCGGTTCAGAATAATTGGAATCGATACTATTTTATTCGGTTCGACCCAGTGTCTGGCGATTCTTTATCGCTTCGGCTCGAAAATAATCAGACTGGGTCGGTTGAGTTAAATTATCGAAAATAGCTTTTATCGAAACTTCTTCACCTAAAATTTTCTTATACATTACATAGTTGGCAAGTACACGCTTGCCATACTCCCGATTTTCATCATTTCCGATCAGTTCCATACTCAAAAACGGTTCGTACTCTCCGGGGAGGAAGCGTCCTCCTTCCATTAACAGACGTTTTGTCGAACCGAGTCCGCCATTGTAGCCGTATGCGATCAAGACGGGGTTATGAAGATTATTGATCAAATGCTGTAAATGGGCTATTGAATAAACAATGCTGTATTCCGGTTGTAACATGTCAAAATAGTTTGACGGTTTTAACGGAAGGACTTTACTGATAGAATCGACATTAAACGGCATGATCTGCATAAGTCCCAGCGCAAACGAACGTGAAATCAATCCTGGAATAAAGCGGGTTTCCTGACGCATTAGAGCATAGATGAGGGCCTTATCATCGGTGCTAACTGAACTCATATACTGATCGTAGGGCATCGTAAAATTGTGGATGTATGGCTCATACGTCCGTTCCAAGACGTATCCTTGTACACCGACTGAGTCTTCTCCGTCACAACGGTCAATAAGGTTTACAATGGTTTCAGGAGTCGAGGCTTTGATTTCATGTGAAAACAACCGCCATTGAAACGGGTCTATTCCGTTAATACTATCAGTGCGCTGAGTAGTCGGAAGGGTGGTAAAATAATTTTCCGTCGGCAATTGCAGTATTTCTCTTGCATAAAGAACATACATGTTGATATCAAGGCTTTGGGAAAGTTCAGTCAAATAATTTTGATCTTTGGTAATTTCATAGAGCCAAAATACGATTTTATCTCGATCGATCGGAGAAGAAAAACGCCCTTTTGCCTCTTTTAAGTGCTCTACCGCATTTTCGAGTTTACCGTATTTAACGGCATTCATGGCGAGAAAAAAATGGGTCTGCGGGTCAAAGTTTCCAACGAATACATCCGCGATGGATTGCTGCATCTGATCCATTGCAGGATCTGTAACGGCTAAAAAGACGATTTGAGAAAATGCAGGACTTTGGCCCAACGCCTCTAATACTTCAGAAGAAAGCGTATGGTTGAAGCGTTCATGGCGATACGTTGCACCTGCGAGACGGAAGACGATCGTTTCATTATTCAGATTGTCTACTGAAGTGTACATACTCTCTTGATTCATGGCTCTTAGCCATTCAGTATTTCCAAAACGGTTATTAAGACCGACGGCAATATTCTCACGTTCTTCCGGTTTTAACGCCGTTGCTTTAGCCGGTGTAAGCGCAAGCATGAGACAATCGTCTTGTTCGATCAAGGGTAAATTACACGCTTGCTCACGGAGGCAGGAAGCGGTATATTTTATCTCCTCTTCATCCGTTTTTGCAGCATAATCGAATAAAAAACGCTCATTTACATTGTCAATCTGATAAAACGCTTCGGATGCCTGTGAAGCATTGATATCCTGATGTAAAAATTGCCAAATCATAAAATTTTTTTGACGTGAAGCCGGCTTATCATTAATTTCATCAAGGGTAAAACCCCAGACCCCGGTTACGAGGCACAGTGCTAAAATAAAGAAACGCATTACGATAATACTAAAGCATTGATAATGTTGACCAATAAGACATCTAAAACTTGGAGTAAAATAACCAAGATTAGTGGTGCAAGGTCTAAACCGTTAAACACTGTCGGCATTACACGGCGAATGAGCCGATATGCAGGTTCTGTTAATCGGTAAATAATTTGAACGATCGGATTATACGGATCAGGGCGTACCCATGAGAGGAGGGCTCCGATAATCAAAACCCAGATATAGACGGTAATGAGGGAATGGACGATTCCTCCCACTCCGGAAACAATTCCTGCCATCATTTGACTACCTCTTTGAGATAGTTTTTGATATGCGTGTATAAATCACCCATTTCAGGACCATGTTCAGCACCACTGAGTAAAAGGCGAAGCGGTTTAAAGAGATTTTTCCCTTTCAATCCGCTATGTTCCATCAAATAAGCTTTATAGGAATCATAATCATCGAAATGGGGAGCTTTTTGTGTTAAATCACGTAATAGTTCAAAGCCCTCTTGATATTCTTCAGGTACATTCTTAGGGGAAAAAATTGCACCGATTTTTGCACGAAGCTCTTTGAGAGTACTTGCCTCTTCCAAAAAGAGCTTGGCAAGATTTCCGATCTCTTCATCGGCAAATCCGACATAACGTGAAAGTTCTTTAGGATCCAGCCCCTTGAGATGTTCACGGTTGATAAATTTGAGTTTGTCGATATCAAAACGGGCAGGGGCTTTGGATATCGTTTTAAGATCAAACCATTTGATCGCTTCTTTAACACTAAAAATTTCAAGCGGAGTTTTATTACCCATTAAAATGAGATAGTTGCTGATCGCTTCCGGCAGATATCCCTCTTCAAGAAGCCATTTCACACTGGATGCATCATCGCGTTTCGACATCTTTTTACCCTCATTACCGAGAATAATAGGCAAATGGGCGTATTCCACTTTTTTGGTATATCCGAGCGCTTCATGAATAGCAATCTGTTTTGGAGTATTGCTGAGATGATCTTCACCACGGATAATGAGAGAAACATCAGCGAGCATATCATCGACGGCACAGGCAAAATTGTAGGTTGGGTATTTGTCCGCACGCATCAAAATAAAGCTGTCGATATCATCCGGAGCAAAAGTACTTTCCCCTTTAATCAAATCGGTAACGGTAATAGAATGTTCCGGTTTTTTCAAACGGATTGTAAAGGGCAGAGGGTTGTCGATCACCTCTTCAGCCGGAAGATTTTCACAAGTGCCGTCATAACGGTATGCAATTTTGCCCTCTTTAGATGCTTCTCGTTTTGCATCCAAAGTTTCAGGTGTACAAAAACAGTTAAATGCTTTTTTATCTTGGAGCAGTTGCAAAGCCATTGCTCGGTGAAAACGCAAATTATTGCTTTGAAGTTGTTGTTCTTGGTACTCTATCCCAAAAAGGGCTAATATCTCAAAAATTTCTTTTTCTTTACCGGGGATATTACGCTCTTTATCAGTATCTTCGATACGAATAAGAAGCGGCTCCTCACGTTGGACGGCTGATATATAATTAAATAGTGCGACGCGGAGATTGCCGATATGCATATCTCCCGTCGGGCTTGGAGCAAAACGGAGCATAAGTATTCTTTCCTAAAATATTTTTCGTATTTTAGCAGAAAGAGGCTAACTCATACCTTTTTGCTGAGAGCTTCGATGTGCGAACTATTGCCTAAAACGAGGAGTATATCACCCTTTTCCAATATATCGTCATTTTCAAACGAGGTGTACCATACACCCTGGTGTTTATAGGCGATCGGTTTTACTTCAAATTCATTTTCAAAAATCGGAGAGAGGATTGAGATACCAACCCAAAATGACGGAACGGTCAGTTTAGCAATTTTCATCGTGATGGAAAGATCAATGGTCTCATAATGCATATTTGCAACCATTTTTTTGACAATCTTTTTAGCGGATTCCATTTCCGGATAGATAACTTTAGCCGCACCGAGCTTGGAGAGAATTTGACCGTGTACGGTTGTAATCGCTTTGGCAATAACCGTCTCTACGCCGAGCTCTTTAAGTGCCATAACAGTAAGGATACTTGCCTCGATATTTTCACCAATACTTACTACGGCAACATCGACATTCCCGATTCCTGCTTCGCGTAATGCTCGCATGTCGGTTGAATCGAGAATGATAGCGTCTTGAACAAATTCATTAATATCGCGTACCTGTTCCTCATCTAAATCAGCTGCTATGACATTGACACCTTGCTGAGCCAATCCTTTTGCAACATGAAATCCAAATTTCCCCAAACCTAATACGGCATATGTATTCATGTTAAATAATTACCTTTCCTTCTGCATATTTAATGCGGCTTTCCGCTGCTTTTCCGACGATTACAATAGTAAAAGCAAATACTCCAACCCGCCCCATAAGCATCAAAATAATGATATTGAGTTTCCCCCAATCGCTAAACAGGGCACTATAACTTAGTACACCGCCATTACCTGTCGATACACCAACCGTACCGAATGCGGAAGTTGTTTCAAATAAAATTCGTAAAAATGGCAGACGCTCAACTTCACTTAAGATGATAGTCGAAACGACGACATAGATGGATGCAACAAAAATAATGGCATACGCTTTGTTGATTTGATACGGTGAAATTGAACGTCGATATATATGAACGCGTGTATCACCGCGCATCGTATACCAAACACCGATAAGTGCCAGTGCCACAGCAGTCGTTTTGATACCGCCTGCAGTTCCCCCGGGGCTACCTCCGGTCATCATAAAAAACGTACCGAAGAAAAGATTAGAGTCGGTCAGTGTGGAAAAATCAATGGTATTAAAACCGGCTGTCCGATAGTTTACTGAAGCAAACCATGCGGCTAAAATTTTTTGGTAAGTACTCATATTCCCAAACGAATTAGGATTATTCCATTCCAAAGAGAGGAGTATAGCCATACCTAGAATGATCAATATCAAAGTCATGATTAAAACGAGTTTTGTGTGCGTTGAAAGTCTTAGTACACGACCTCGATGATAATGATAGAGTTCAAGAAGGACCAAATATCCTAGACCGCCGAGGATAATTAAAACAGGTATGGTAATGTTGATAACAAAATCATCTCGATAACTCATCATATTATCGCTGAAGAGAGAAAAACCGGCATTATTAAAAGCTGAAACCGCATGAAATATTCCGAACCAGGCTGCACGGTCCAATGGCATATCAACCCAAAATCGCAGTGTCAAGACGACCATACCGATGAGTTCGATAGTGAAAATCGTGGAAAATACAATTTTTAAAAATCGTACCAATCCATCCATACCAGGGTAATTAAGCGATTCCTGTAATATCAAACGGTCACGATGACCGATCTTTTGCCGACGCATGACAGCCATAAAAGTAACAGCAGTCATATAACCTAAACCACCAATCTGTATTAAAAGAAGAATGACCAAATGTCCGAATGAAGTGAAATCTACAGGAGTATCCTTAACGATAAGCCCGGTTACACAAACTGCAGACGTGGAGGTAAATAAGGCATCCATAAACCTCAACTCGCCATTGTGTGCGAAAGGAAGCGAGAGTAATAGGGCTCCGATCAGAATCAATGCGATAAAGCTAAATAAAATTAATTTGATTTCACGAGTATGCGTAGGTAATCCTTAATAAAATATATGATTTTAATTGCGAAATGCTACGCCTGAGTTGCTTAAGGGTTACTTTTACGATACACTTGGGGGCAAAAAATTAATGAGATACAGCTGTATTAATCTCATTATGGACACAAAAGGGAATCAATTATGACTATACCAGGTGCAGAAACAGGTGTGATTAACCTAGCAAACCATCCGTTTGGATGGTTTCTCTTAGCTATTTTTATAGTGGGATACTATTTTATTGCTGCTGAAGAGAAATATCATATCGACAAAGCAAAGCCTGCATTATTTATCGGAACACTGATGTTCGTTTTAATCGGGATTTATTATGTGAGCGTCGGAGCTGATATGACTCCGTTTGAACATGAAGTTGATCATATGATTTTGGAAATTGCTGAAATTTTCTTTTTCTTGTTTGTTGCTATGACTTATATTGAGGCTTTGATAGAGCGTGGAGTTTTCAATGCTTTACGTGCAAAGCTGATTACAAAAGGGTACAGTTACCGTGAACTTTTTTGGATTACCGGGGCCTTGGCATTTTTTATCTCACCTGTTGCGGATAACCTTACTACGGCATTAATTCTTTCTACAGTATTGCTGACAATCGATAATAAAACCAAAGATTTTTTGGTTCCGAGTGCGATCAACGTTGTCGTTGCTGCCAACGCTGGTGGTGCGTGGAGCCCGTTTGGTGACATTACTACATTGATGGTATGGGCGGCAGAAAAAGGTTCATTCATTGATTTTCTTTATCTTTTTCCGGCAGCATTTATCGGATGGTTGATTACGGCAGCTTTACTTGTCCGCTATGTTCCTGATTTTGATCCTAATAACGACGGGGATCCGGAAGCGGCATCAAAGATCGAAATTCTCAAAGGGGGAAGAGTTATTATTGCTTTTGGTGCTTTGACAATTGCCTTGGCTGTTATCGGCAAACAGGTCATTCAGCTTCCGCCGATGTGGGGAATGTTATTCGGGCTGGCAATCTTACAGCTGTATATGTTCTTTCTCAAGAAAAAGCATAAAATCGATGTCAGTATCTATGACGCAATGAGTAAAATCGAGAATAATACGCTTCTCTTTTTCTTCGGTATCCTTGCAGCGGTAGGAGCTCTTCATTTTACCGGTTTCTTGGCGTATGCGGCACAATTATTTGAAATGTTTGACCCGACGATCGTGAACATCGGTGTCGGATTCCTTTCCGCTATTGTTGATAATGTTCCTGTTATGTCAGCAGTTTTAAAAGCAAACCCGGATATTAATCTTGCTCAATGGATGTTAGTGACTATGACCGCCGGTATCGGCGGATCATTGATTAGTTTCGGAAGCGCTGCCGGAGTAGGGGTGATGGGGAAAATGCATGGTATTTATACTTTTTCATCGCATTTAAAATTGGCATGGACGGTACTTGTCGGATATATTGCTTCTCTTGCGGTGTGGTATTTCCAATTTATTTATTTGGGATGGTATTAAGAATAGAGGTCTTTCAGTTTATAAGGGAGTAAAACAGGGTAAACAATATAAAATCACATAAAAAGGATTAGTATGTTTTTTGAAAGCATAAAAATAATGTTTTTAGGAATGGGAACCGTTTTCCTATTCTTAACAACTATGGTGTATATGACAAAAATTATGTCTAAGCTTATTCTCCGTTATTTTCCGGAGGCTTCAAAAACCCCTGCGTCGGCATCACAATCGATTGCACCTACTCAGAAAATAAATGAAAATGCAAAAATTGCCGCTATTTTAGCTGCGCTGCAACATCATCATGCGTTAGAACAAGAAGGGAAAATTTAATGAAAAAAGTTCTCTTTTCTCTTCTATTGATGTTCACAATCTCTTTGTCAAGTATGGCCTCAGATACATCCGCTGATACCGCTGTACAAATAACAACAGATACAACTGTTTCTGCCGAAGCACCGCATAAGTCAACCTATCGCGAAGAAACATATCAACCGATGGACTTTAAAGATATGATGATCAATTTTTATCATACCACAGGTATTAATGCGTTGATCCATCCTAAAGAAGGGGTCGTAACCTCTCAGGGAAAACCGATGTCCGCCTTTCACCAGACTTGGGGACGTGTCATTATGTTCGGTGTAACATTTCTCCTCTTTTATTTGGCAATTGCAAAAGGGTTTGAACCGTTATTACTTCTTCCTATTGCATTCGGCGGATTATTGGCAAATGTTCCTATCGCAAATATTGCCGGGCCTCATGGGCTCTTGGGGATAATTTATAATATGGGGATTGCGAATGAGCTTTTTCCTCTACTTATCTTTATGGGTGTCGGAGCGATGACCGATTTCGGACCGCTGCTTGCTAACCCGAGAACTGCACTTTTGGGTGGAGCGGCACAATTTGGAATTTTCGGAACCTTGGTCGGTGCCTATGCACTGAGTCAGTTTACACCGTGGTTTGATTTTACGTTACAGCAATCCGCGGCAATCAGTATCATAGGCGGGGCGGACGGTCCGACATCGATTTTTATTGCTACGTCTTTGGCACCGGAACTTTTAGGTGCGATTGCGGTTGCTTCATATTCTTATATGGCCTTGGTACCGATTATCCAGCCTCCGATTATGAGAGCGTTGACCACGCCGGAAGAACGCAAAATCCGTATGCGAACACTGCGTCATGTCAGTCGTTTGGAAAAACTTCTATTTCCTCTACTGGTTTTTTCAATGATTATTCTGTTGCTTCCGGATGCAGCTCCTTTGGTCGGTGCCTTTGCATTAGGCAATTATTTTAAAGAATCGGGTGTAGTCGATCGTTTGAGTGATACGATGCAACATGCGTTGATTAATATCGTAACGATCTTTTTGGGGCTCGGTGTCGGCTCTAAACTTGCATCCGATCAATTTCTAGTCATTGATACGTTGGCGATATTGGTATTAGGACTGGTTGCATTCTCTGTAGGGACTGCGGCTGGAGTTCTCATGGCTAAAGTTATGAATATGTTTAGTGATGAAAAAATCAACCCGCTTATCGGGTCCGCAGGTGTATCAGCAGTACCTATGGCTGCACGTGTATCGCATAAAGAGGGGACGAAAGACGATCCTACCAATATGCTGTTAATGCATGCGATGGGACCAAATGTCGCCGGTGTTATCGGTTCTGCGATTGCTGCAGGGGTAATGATCGCTCTCTTCAAATAATTTTTCTCACACTCACCGTATATCGGTGAGTCACACAACTCGCTTCATTTACTTCATAGTTATGATATTTTTTTACAAAAAAATGCAGTATGACTATCAAAATAGGATTATTATAGAAATTTAAAAGGTAGTTGGAAAAGAAAAGAGAGTTTAAAAATGGTGACCCCAACGAGATTCGAACTCGTATGGCCAGAATGAAAATCTGGAATCCTAACCATTAGATGATGGGGCCGACAATGAGACAGGTTTAACCTGAGCCGAAATTATAGGGAGATAATGCTGAAAAAAAGCTAAATTTTCAGAATCTTCCCACAAAGATGGGAAGAGGGGAGATTAGTCGTTATAGAATGAGCGAAGTGCGCGGATAATAACGGCATTTTTAGAGATACTCTCTGCTTTTGCGTTATCGTCAACCAATTCATAAACATCCAACGGTAAAGAGATAGAGAATGTTTTCGTTTCGATTTTTTTGCGTTTTGATACCAAACTTGTGATGTTTTGAAGCATCTCAAGGATTTTTTTCGTATCAATCGGTTTTTGGATGAAGCTGTTAACTCCGACTTCGATTGATTCAGAGATTTTTTGGATATCGTTACTTGCAGAAATAACGATAATGATTTGCGACGGGTTGATTGAACGGATACGGCGAGCAAGCTCAATACCGTCGATTTCCGGCATAATGATATCAACGAATACGATATCCGGATTTACTTTTTCGTACATACGTAATGCTTCGGCACCATTGTAAGCTGAAGTTACATCAGCAAAAAAGTTTTTGAATGTTGAGCTCAAAAGATCATTGGCTACAACTTCGTCTTCAACAACCATTGCAGTAAGTTTTTTCGTTTGTTCAGTAAGTTGGATCAAATCGACATTAGATGACATGGAGACTCCTTTTTATTTTCAATGTTAAAAAATATCACTGTGGATAATTGTTGTTATTATAGATCATATTTTTTAGCATTACCTTAAAAAAACAACTTTCGGTAATATTTTAGTACAAACAGTTTTTGTGATAAGTATGTGTTATATCAATATTGTTTGAACTGCTCTAACCATTCAATATTCGATTCATTTGTTTTTTCTTGCTGACGCAGGATAGAATCGATGATGCTAAGAAGAGTATTTCGATCTAAAAACTGTAGTAGTGCCGGATCGATATGAGTAGGCTTTACACCTTCATATCGGTTGAGGAGATTTTCAATATCAATTATGAGTTGTTCTTTTGTAGATTTCATAGCAAAAGTGTAACGTAGCTAAACTAAAATTGTATTATATTGACATTCGATTGGGTATCCACTCATGCTCAAAAACCCCCTATTTATTTAATAAATTTGGGTATATTTCACTTATACAATTATTCTTAAAAGGACTGAGATGGCTATACAGCTCAAAATTGACGATAGAACATACTCGGTAGATGCCGATCCAGATACTCCATTGCTTTGGATTCTTCGGGACTATCTCAACCTAACAGGCACAAAATTTGGGTGTGGCGTGGCACAATGTGGCACATGTACAGTATTAATGGACGGGTCTGCAATACGAAGCTGTGTTACACCCCTAAGTTCAATAGGGAATGCAGAAATCACTACTATCCAGAATCAGACTGATCCACTTCTTAAAAAAGTTCAAGAGGCGTGGATCGATAATGATGTCATTCAATGTGGTTACTGCCAACCTGGGCAAATCATGAATGCAGTTGGGCTATTGAAATCAAATCCACACCCCTCTGAAGAAGAGATTATCAATGCTATGGACGGTAATATCTGCCGATGCGGCACCTATAACCGCATTAAGGCAGCAATATTGGCTGTCTCCCAGGGAGAATGAAATGTCTATTTCAAGACGTCAATTCATTAAAAATACAGCTATTGCCGGAAGTATGCTTGTTATTGGATTTTACATACCTACAAAAGCGCGTGCTATACAGACTGACGAAGCAACAATTCAGCCTAATGCGTTTATTGAAATTGATAACAACAACAACATTACCTTTATTATCGGACAAGTGGAAATGGGGCAGGGTATCTACACGACACTGGCAATGTGTATTGCAGAAGAACTGGATGTGAAATGGAACGATATTCAATTCAAACCTGCAAGTGTAGCACCAGTATATGAAAGTGATCCGAATTTAATGATTACCGGTGGATCAGCATCCGTGCAAAGTAAACAAATGCAGATGCGCCAGATCGGTGCAACCGTACGTATAATGCTGCAGGATGCAGCTGCTAAATACTGGGAAGTTCCAATTTCTGTTATCGAAACCAAAGAAAGTCATGTCATTAATGCAAGGACGGGAGAAAAGCTTCCGTACGGGGCTTTTGTTGGAGCATTGTCACAGATGAATATACCGACTGATGTAATGATAAAACCCTATGACAAGTGTAAACTGATTGGCAAACCGATGAAAAGACATCCCAAGGAAGCGTGGAGCAAAGTCAGTGGAAATGCTGTGTTTGCCATTGATGTTCGTTTACCGAATATGAAGTACGCTGCAGTATTACACGCTACCGTGTTCGGAGCAAAAATAAAACGGTTTAATGCTGACAAAGCACTTACGCGAAGCGGTGTTGTCAAAGTGAAACTGATCCCTAGCGGTATAGCCGTCATCGCTGACAAATGGTGGATTGCACAAGAAGCGCTCAAAGACATTGAAATTGAGTGGGATAACGGGTTATTTGCAAAAACAAACACTATGGATATGCATAAAGAATATGCTGCCATGTTGATAACTCCTGGAGCTTCAGCACGCAAAGACGGAAATACGATAGAAGCATTCAAACAAGCAGACAAAATCGTTGAGGCTCACTTTGACTTTCCATTTCTTGCACATGCTCCCATGGAGCCGCTCGGCGTAACCGTCCATCATGAAAAAGAGCATGCAACAATCTGGTCTAGTTCACAGTCGCAGACATGGGCACTTCAGGCAGCAATTGATATTCTAGAACTTGACAAGGAAAAAATCACCTATGAAACACCCTATATCGGCAGTGCATTTGGCCGACGAGGTGTGGCTAGCGTGGATTTCATTAAAGATGGCCTGTATGTTGCTAAAAATGAGCCGTTTCCCATCATGACACTTTGGAGCCGTGAAGATGACATCAAAGGTGGATACTACCGGCCCATGTACAAAAATAGTGCCCGCCTCGCACTGGATAAAAATGGCAAAATTACTGCATTTGAAGCCAAGGTCGTAGGGCAGCAGATATTAAAAGGGACACCGTTCGAGGAATCGATTGAAAATGGGGTTGAAGATGCACAGGTAGAAGGTTTGGCCTATCATCCGTACGCGATCGCAAGTAATGACATCCAAGTACATTCTCCTGTGTCACCGATCCCAGTTGTATGGTGGCGTTCCGTTGGTCATACTCATACGATTCCCACCTTAGAAGGTATCATAGATGAAGCTGCATATGCAGCAAAAAAAGACCCAATAACTTTCCGACTCGAGAATCTCGATAGTAAAAGACATATTGCCATTTTGCAAGATGTAGCAGAGAAGTCAGGGTGGTACAGCCGTAAAAAAGAGAAAGGCATTGGATATGGTATTGCAGTCGCCGAATCATTCGGGAGTGCATGCGCCCAAGTAGCAATGGTCCGTATTACAAATGACAGTTTTGTCGTAGAGAAAGTATGGTGTAGTATTGACTGCGGTTTTGCTTTCAACCCGCTCAATGTCGAAAATCAAATGATCAGCGCAATAAATTTCGGTATAGCCGCACTAAAATATAGTGAAATCACGATCCAAAACGGCATGACCGTACAAAGCAATTATGATGATTACATCGTCTCCAGAATCTCTGATGCACCGGAAATTGAAGTCAGTATTGTCAATACTGGCTATCCCGTGGGAGGTATTGGAGAGCCTGGGGTTCCACCTATTCTAGCGGCGGTCCCAAATGCACTGTTTGATGCATCCGGGAAACGCTATCACACCATGCCAATAAGCCTGAGTTAGTGGACATGTTTGAGAACAAGAAGTTTATACTTTTTCTCAAAGAATGTATAGCACAAGAGCGAGATGTTGTCGCCATCACGTTGCTTGATACGAAAGGATCGTCGTATCAAAAAATCGGTGCGACAATGTTTGTAGATGATTGCGGGCGTTCTATCGGAGTTGTAAGTGCTGGTTGCTTTGAGGAAAAAATGCTTCAATGCACAAAAGAAGTCCTTGCTTCGCGAAAAGGAAAATATGTTGTCCATGACCTGAGGATTGATTCAGATACAATCGAGTGTTGGACTCAGAGTATCGGTTGCGATGGATTATTGAAATTTTGGCTCGAACCATTCTATTTCGATCTGAACTATAGTGCATTAGGAATTGCATTCAATAGTGCTCTGAAGAAAGAGAAAATAACAATAATGCGATCTATAGAGAATACGGGTTCTTATACTATAACGTCTGATGCATCGTCTAATACATGGTTCAATGAGCAGGAAAAGTATTTTAAGCAAAAAATTTCTTCGCCGTATCGTCTTTTGATTTTTGGCGCTGGCCCAGGATGTGACCCTCTTGTATCCATTGCTGACACACTCGGATGGTTAACTATTGTGGCAGATACACGTCCACATCTCTTAAAATCTGTGTTGAAAGCAGATACTCTACATTATCTTGATTCAGCTGAGGATGCGCATAACTTGTTGTTAGAAAACAAGTTTGATGCTGTTGTCATTATGAGCCACGTTTTTAATGATGACAAAACCTATATTGAATCGGCACTTTTGTCTGATGTTCAATATATCGGTGTTTTGGGATCAAAAAAACGTACTACTATGTTGATCCAGGCATTAATACAAAACACAGATCGCTCTTTGGATAGTCGACTTCATTATCCTGTTGGGCTCGACCTTGGAGGTTCAAGTCCTGAATCGATAGCACTTGCCATCTGTGCTGAAATCGAAATAAAAAGAAACAACCGTTCGAGTATTTCAGCACATTAAGAATACGAAAATGAAACTAGTAACTGACTCAAATTTCGCTATCTTAATTTTAGCAGCAGGTACGTCTAAGCGCCTTGGATTTCCAAAACAGTTGGTAAAATATAAAGGAGCAACACTCTTAGAACATGCAGTATCTACTGCTCTCTTTATTTCTCCAAATGTTTATGTAGTTTTAGGATATGCGTATGAAGAATGCGCTAAAGCACTTGATAGGTTACCTGTAGCTACTCTATATAACCCTAATTATGCAGAAGGGATGGGAAATACTATAGCGTTTGGTATCGAACAGTTGCAAAATTATAAACATGTCCTTATCATGTTGTGTGATCAACCGTATATTCCAATGAATCATTTTCTTGCAATGAAAGATACAATGATGCAAAATCCGCAATCTATCATTTCTTCATACTATAATGATCAACCAGGCGTTCCAGCGATATTCCCCGATGAAACTTTTTCTGCACTAGCGTTGCTTCGTGGTGACAAAGGTGCGAAGACACTCCTTTCTTCATTTCATAGCAAATACGTCAGTATTGAAAGCAAATATATGATGGATATTGATAGCATAGAAGATTTAGTAAAACTTGCGAATGGTAAAAGTTAGATGCACTTGCACAACTATTTTATATATTTTCAATAATATCATGAGTTATCGGATAGTTAAAGAATGGAGAAATGAATCATGTCGATATTAAAAAATATTTTTCTTTTTTCTCTTTTATACCAGAAACTTCTATTTCCCCAATCCAGCAATATTAATGATATTCGAGGAAATTCATGGTTCGTTGATGCTAATAACATGCTTTTCTTGGGACAATGGCGTACGAACCAAATCGTACCTGTTTCAATGGGAATTTATATCAATGTGATCGCTAATAGCTATGGCAATACAAAAAATGTTGCTCTTACATTTGATGACACACCCAATCCAGAAAATGCCAGAAAGCTCTTGAAAATCCTTAAAAAGTATGATGTACAAGGAGCATTTTTTGTGAACGGTGCAACGATAAATAGTGAGAATATCGACGCCATACGGTACACTTCCCAAGAGGGGCATCTGATTTTAAGTCACAGCTTCGATCATGTCAATCTGAAAGAATTGAATACAAATGATGTCGATACACAGCTCGTTAGTAATGCGGAACGTATCGAAGAAGTAACTGGGCATTATCCAAAACTGTTTCGTCCACCCTATGGGTTAAGTAATCGAAATGTCGTTGATAGTGTCAATGAGCATGGTATGACAATGATTTTGTGGTCAATTGATTCTCTTGATTGGACGCTCAAAGATGCCAATACTATAGTGCAAGTCGTCATCGGCAACGTCCATAACGGTGACATCATTTTAATGCATTGTAATCAAATGACCATTGACACGTTGCCTATAATAATAGAAAAATTACGACAAAGAGGATATATGATTGTAAGGCTTGATGAACTGCTTGGTATAAAAGCTTACCGTTAGATATTGGCATTAAACGTAATGAATATTGAATTTATAAAAGGTTGTTGATGAGTAAAATAGTGTTTGTTTTATGTTTTGTTTTCACTATTGCAAACACTGATCAGATCAGGTTGGATATAAAGGAGGTTGTTCTTGATACACAAAGACAATTAATATGGCAAGACAACAGTGATTGCAAAAAGGTAAAAAAAACTTGGAAAGAAGCAATAGAATATTGCCAAAATCTTGATTTTTTTGGGTATCGTGATTGGCGCTTGCCTTATATAGAGGAACTTTTTTACATTCTTGATAAAACCCGCATTGATGTTGCAATTAACAAGAGTTTTCAAAATGTAACAAGTGATGATTATTGGTCTTCCAGCGATATTTATGGGGGGGGCATATGGATGGAAAATGAGTTTTGCAAATGGAAACGATGATGCTGTTGTTAAAAGTTCCAGCTTATATGTACGATGCGTGCGGGATAATCAAGAAATAAAACTTAATAAGTAATTCCAGGAAAAGCCTCCCATAAGGATTTTTTTATAGTAATTGATTAACATAATATATATTATATTGAAAATATAAACATACGGAGAACTGTATATTTGTATTATTGAGTATTAGATATATAAATAAAATGATATGATTAAAATGATGTATTTTTAGAAGGTAGACTAATGGATTATTTACTCAATCTAAGGGAGGTGACCTATGCCCTCTCTGAAGCACTCGATTATGTCGGTATTGATGATACTATGCACGGTAAAAGAGTGGCATATATGTCAGCCGAGGTAGCAAAAAAATTGGGCTGGGAACAAAAACGTATAGATGATCTTATTTTGATGGGAATGTTGCATGACTGCGGAGTTTCATCAACGGATGTTCATCATCATCTCGTAACCGAACTCGATTGGGATAATTCGCAGGTACACTGTATAAGGGGAGAATCACTACTGCAAAAAGTCCCTCTCTATCACGAATATGCTACGACGATTCTCTATCATCATACTCATTGGGATGAACTCCCCTCTTCGCTTGATGAAAGAACAAAATATGATGCGAATTTAATCTATCTGACAGACCGTATTGATGCATTACGGGTGCAACTGGGATCACACACTTTGTATGAGAAACAGGCGATCAAAGAGACTATTTTAAAATATTCCGATCAGATGTTTTCTCCTGAATTGGTCAATGCATTTTTATCGGTATGTGAAGCGGATTCATTTTGGTATTTTTTTGATGCTGAATCTCTTGAGGGGTATTTTAATGAGTGGATTGAAGTAAACCATTCGGTAGATGTAGGGTTTGATATATTAAAAAGTATTGCTCAAATGTTTGCCGATATCGTTGATGCTAAAAGTACATTTACAGCAAAACATACCTATGGTGTCGCTGCAGTTGCCCGTTTATTATCTGAAAAGCAGGGATTATTGATACGGCAGCAGGAGACTATAGAACTTGCCTCATTTTTTCATGATTTAGGTAAATTAAGGGTAGCCGATGAGGTACTCTATAAAGACGGACCGCTGGATGAGGAAGAAAAATCACAGATGAATCGGCACGGATTTGATTCTAATGTTGTCTTGCGAAAAATAAAAGGGTTTCATGAGATTGCAAAAATTGCTTCAATGCACCATGAAACATTGGATGGGAAGGGGTACCCCTATCATCTCATGGGAGATGAAATTCCGATTGAAGCGAGAGTCCTTGCGATTGCCGATATTTTTCAAGCATTAGTACAAAATCGACCTTATCGGATCGGTATGGATGCAGAAGCAGCATTGAAGATTGTTGAAACGATGCGAGATGAATTTAAACTGGATAGTTCAATCGTTGAGATTCTCCGACACAATCTTCACGAGTGCTATTTAAAAGCGATGCAATCAGAGTAAATTCAGCAGTGTGATGCGGGTTTTCCTTTCCATTCAGCTCCAGGGATCCAAGTATGACTCCATTCCAATAATTGTTTTGGCGGCATAGGACGTGCGATGGCATATCCTTGTGCCCTCTCGCAACCCATTTGTATGAGTAACTCTCCTTGTTGAATTGTCTCAACCCCTTCGGCAATGATCTCTCTTTTAAATGCTTTGCCTAATCCAATTACACCGGCAATAATAGCTAAGTCATCTTGATCTTGATGCATATTGCGGACAAAGCTTTGATCGATTTTCAAAACAGAGATAGGGAGATGTTTGAGATATCTCAATGACGAATATCCGGTACCGAAATCATCCAAGGCAAAGGTAACCCCTAACATTTTACACTCTTCAATCACTTTGGAAATATGAACGATATCTTCAAGTGCACTGGTTTCCAAAATTTCGAGTTCCAACATGGAGGGAGGGGTATTCGGATACGCGTGGAGGAGTGATTGTAACCGTTCGATAAAATCACTTTGTTGAAGTTGACGTGCACCGATGTTAACACTGATCGGAATAGAGAGCCCCTCCTCGCTCCATGATTGTATTTGTTGTAATGCAGATTCGATTACCCATTCACCGACTGAAACAGCCAGTGGATGGGTTTCGATTATCGGTAAAAATTCAGCCGGGCTGAGAAGTCCTTTGGTCGAATGTTCCCAACGTATAAGTGCTTCAACACCGATGATCTCTCCTGTGCGCATATTTACCTTCGGCTGATAAAAAAGGCAAAATTCGTTCGTATGCAATGCCGATTTGATCTCTTCGAGATGCTCGTTATGGATACGTATGTTCTGATCATGTTCAATATCAAACAGATGAAATCGGTTTTTGCCGGCTTGTTTGGCCTGATACATTGCCTGGTCGGCTTGACGAAGGAGTTGATCCGCTTGAATATCCTGAATTTGAGGATAAAATGTTGCACCCAAACTTGCAGAAACTTCTAAAACAAGCTGATCGATTTGGATCGGTTGCGAAGCGGCATTGAGTAATCGCTCAAGTGTTGGTATACTCGCATCCGGATCAGGTAAATCGTGAAGTATAGCGACAAATTCATCCCCTCCGAGTCGTGAGAGGGTATCTCCCTCCCGAAGCGTTCGTTTCATATTGGCCGCAACAGCCATCAAAACTTTGTCCCCTGCCTCATGCCCGTACAGATCATTGATCTCTTTGAAACCGTCCAAGTCTAGATAGGTTACTGCCAAATGCTTTCCGTGACGATTTGTTTGGATCATAGCCTGTTCCAATCTGTCTCCAAATAAAACCCGATTGGCCAACCCTGTCAAAGAATCGTAATGGGCTATATGCTCAAGCTGTTGTTCATGTTCTTTGAATGTTGTAATGTCCGAAAAAAGAGAAACAAAATTTTGAATTTCGCCCTCTTTATCCCGGATTGAAGAGATGGTTAGCAGTTGGGGATATATTTCACCTGATTTTCGGCGATTCCACAACTCACCGTTCCAATGCCCTTCCGAAAGCATGGAATTCCACATTTTTTTGTAAAACTCTTTGCTTTGTCGGCCTGATTTTAATTTACTCGGTTTGATACCGATAATTTCATCTCTTGAATATCCTGTAATTTGTGTAAATGCTTCATTAACATCTACGATCGTTCCATCTTTGGTTGTAATCATAATACCTTCTCTGGCATGTGAAAAAACATTGGCGGCAAGTCTTAGATTAGATTCGGCTTCTTTACGTACGGTGATGTCTTCATATGCTCCAACAACACCAATAATCTTATCAGTATGGTCTCTTAATGGAACTTTTGAAGTACTTAGCCATATCGTTTTTCCATCCGGCGTTGTTTGCGGTTCTTCATAAAAAAGTCTCGCTTTTCCGCTTTCCATTACATTCATGTCATCTGAACGATAAAGTTCTGCCTGCGCTGACCATCCCATTTGATAGTCATCTTTTCCAATGAGTTGAGAGGGCTCCATTAAACCTGAGTCCAGAGCAAAAAGTGTATTGCAACCTAGATATCGTGATTGTGTATCTTTCCAAAAGATCCTGATAGGCATGGTATTGATGATCGTCATTAACAGATTTTTTGATTCAAATAGCTCAGATTCGTCGCGCATGCGATCTTCCAAATGTTCCAAAAGTGTGACAAAAAGCTTTAGCAGCCTAATTTCTCCCTGATTAAAAGGGTGAATTCGTCGTACAGCATCGAAACCGATATAGCCTAAACACCGATTGTTATGAATCCGTGGTAACGTTATGATACTTTTTATCTCTTGGGATTCTAAACTTGTACGTACATTTCCTTTTGGCATTTTAGATACATCTTTGATATGAATAGGTTTACCTTGAAGATGTGGTTCTACCCATTCAGGATACATGTCTATAGCTTCATTTTGTAGTATGGAGATTTGTGGTGAAATTCCCTCATTGCACCATTCATAGGTGTTAGACATGGTGCGTTTTTCAAAGTCATAATCAAAAATATAAGCTCTATCGGCTTTGACAAAAAGTGCTAACCGCTCCAAAGCAGAATAAATTGCAGAATCCATATGCTCAAGGGAAAGGTTTATAAACGAAGATGATAAATCTAGTAAAAAATCTTGAAACATACTTTGCTGTTTTACTTTATCATCCAGTACTTTATGATTACGGATTTCATACATCAACTGCAGGGTATTTGTCGATAAGGTTTCATAAATCGACAGTATCATATCGATCAATGTCCGCGTAAAACCGCTCATTTTTTCATTGGCACTTTGTTTTGCATCTTCCAATGTAGATCCGTTTTCAAGATCCAAAACAATATAGGCCATCATCCGGTCGGTTTCAAGAATGTGCGAAGCGAGCCAGCGTGCTAGAAATCCCAAAGTTTCTTCGGCTATTTCGAAGTTTGAACGTTCAAGCCGTTCTGATTTGAGTCTAAGTACTGTATCAATGAATTTTTGATGTACTTTTTTGTGTTGAGATTCCATCGGATCGTCTAAAAGATAGCGAGCCCATATTTTTTCTTCTGTTTCGAAATGATAAACGGTATAGTCCAGCAATTCATCAAAGATTTTATTTAAGAGAGAAAGGTCAGATTTAAATGCAACACCGCGTGCAAGTTTGTTGAGCAGATCTACAAGTCGACGGTGCTGTTCATCGACTTGAGACAACCCTGTATTAAAATGGTCATCCCACGGAAAAATATCAATCGTTTCCAAATTCCCTCTTTTTGCCATTTTATATATGAAAGTTTATGTTACTTCATTTTGACTTGAAAATAAATGACATTGTAAGAGATGTTAGACGTTAAGGATTAAAGGTAAGTTATCCAGCCGATTTTTTTTCGAGACACCCTTTTTCCATACAATTGATTTTCGGCATTGCTTCGACGTAACGATCCAAAATTTCAGAAACTCTTTTCTCATCAAATCCGCATAGTTTTTCTATTCCTATGACCATTAACGGGCGGCGGATTAGTATTGGATCCTTCATAAGCAGTTCCAAGGCTTCTGTCTCATCGAGTACATCCGGATTGATTTTACCATTTTTTATTGACGGGGCTGCAGGATTAAACCACTCAGGTACCCTCTTCTCCCCCATAAAAGTACGCAGTTCATCTGAACTTAAACCGTGTTCTAGAAGATTACGTTCGATCAAAATACATCCGCTAGATCGGAGAATTTGCTTTTGCTTGGCGTTTGCGGCACAAAAAGGTTTTTCATAAAAAACGACGAGTTTAACCATTACTCTATTCCGATAAGGGCACGCCCTTTTTTATTGAGATAAAAGGTTTCGTATCCATCATCACCGATACTCATACACTCTCCTAAATACCCTTCGTCATAAAGTTCGGAGATGATATTTTTCACTTCCGTTTTATCCATTCGAGCATACTCAGCGATATCATCTGATTCGTAAATGTTGTATTCCCACTCATCACTTAGATTAAAAATGGTTCTCATTACTTTGAGTTTTGTCTCAGACATGGAAATCCTTTAGGTGGGTAATTTGTTTTTGTAAAACAATGGCTTGGAGCGGATGGAGTTTCTCACGTTCAATCCACTTTTCAAACTCGATGACATAATGCCCTTTTATTGATTCATGCAATTTTTGTGCCTGAGCGCTCAGTTCGACTAAAAGATCTTTTGCCTCATCATAACTATAGGTGTTTATCGGTTTGAGCCTGCGAATGACACCTTCGATTAATTTGTCGTTGATATACGTTTCTGCAATCTCTAGAAATTGTGATGCACGAAATGCTGTTGCGTAGTTTTCATTCCAAATACGACCGTTAATCATTTGATCACACGCCTGATCGATAAAAACAGGGAAAAGCGTTAACACTTCTAACAATTCAACGAAGTCATTATCGACTAAGGCACGAAACAGCATACGACTACGGTTGCGGATATGACGTCGAAGATCAGGATCGTCAATCACAGCAGAATTAAGTCTTTTGAAACGTTCCAATGCACCTAGACGAGAGTGGTTAAATGCCATAATGGCTACATCTGTATTACGGTCTCCCACTTGATGCGGATGCGAACCGCTGGGGCGATGAAATGCCCAGAGCAATCGCGCTTCATCATCTTCATGATTCAGATAGATTGAGTCACCCTGCTCTTCAAAATCAAAATCATCTTTTAGAATTTCAATATGTTCTCTATAAGTCAAAGTAGACGACATCTCCATAGCGTTCAAACCTTGTTAAATTTTTTTTCTCACTGAGTAAAAAAAGTGTCTGCATAGCAGGAGCTTTTTCAACTAAAAAGTAGCCATCACTCAATATGACAGCGAGATTCTTTTCGCCTGAATGGGTGTTGAGATACTCCAATACAGGTTCAAACTGAGTACCGCCATTGCCTTTGGCAAAGCTAATATTAGGTAATATTGACTGTGCGTCATAGCTTTTCTTTTCTTCTGTATAGACACGTTCATCAAATGGGATAACACTCACCTCAAAATCATGACTCATACGAACGATTGAATCGATGATTCCCAAAAAACGGGAAAACACTTCACCCGTAATACTCATAGAACGATCCAAAAAGATAAAAAAACTCAATCGGTTACGGTCATAGCGGTATCCCGGCAGATAGAGACCTTGATGGATAAAACGACGGTTAGGATGGGAAAAGTCTGACTCTTTGTCAAAAAAACTTTCAGACATATATGCATGCAAAAGCGTGTGCAGATCGATTGAAGGTTTGGTTATTTCATCAAACATCTCAAGTAAAGAGGCAGGAATATTCCCCTGCTTCCGTGCTGCACCCATAGCTTGTATGATCAGAGCATTGATTTCCTCTTCAGCTACTTTTGTATCGCCTTCATGCTCAATAATGTCCATCTTTTGTTGTGTAGGGTTCGTATCGCTTTGCTGTCCCTCACCGTCATCGCTTTCGCGATAGAGAGTATTGTATACCTCTTCGACACTTTTGTCGCGAAATGATTCTATGACCATCGCTTCTTCCTCGGCGTTACCGACACGTTGAAAATCATTTAATAAGAGCCCGATAACTATATCACAGCTGCGGTTCCATGTCGGTTTGTCCCGCCCCTGCATACGAAACGGGTGTTTCAGGAGGATATGGAGCAATACATGGGCATAGAGGTATTTGAGACGTCCGTCGTCATATCCAAGCGCTTTATCCTCATCAACGCGGATGCTGACACCGTCCGTTTCAAACAACATATGCGGGTTATTTTGAAATTTATGAGGTATCGATAACGCCAAGACACTTAAAAACGGATGATCGAAAAGAAACTGAACCCGTATTTTTTCAAGTTGCTCGTTAAAGGATGTAGTCGCCATAGCGCTCAATCCATGCGTCAAATTCAGAACATTCGGCAATGGATGCATCTTTGACAATAGCATCCTTTATGAGCATGACGCCAAATTCCGTAGGTAAAATCTGCGCGAAAGCGAAAAGGTGTTTGGAGGCTTCTTCTCCGCCGCGATAGAGTTCTACCATTGCAGAGACCAATGCATAAAGCAGTGCCGGTTCACTTTTATCGATATTCGGATATTCGCCACGATAGATTGCTTGTACATCCGGAAGCTTTTCGTAGACTTTTACATAAGACAAAAACTCGATTCCGGCTCCGTATCCGATCAATCCGTAGATGATTGGTGCGATTTTAGAGGTATCACTGCTTGTTTTGAGTACATTGGAGAGCATATGATAACTGCGTGGAGTGGCAAACGCCGGATTACTGTCATCTTCACTTACCGGTTCGGATGTAAGTAAATCCGGACGAAAACCCAAAAATCCGATGACAAATTGATGGAGTGCTTCGCGAATAGCGAAGAGTTTAAAATCTTCAAAGCGGGCTTCGACACTCAAATGTACCATGCGGTTGGCAAGAGGAGTCGGGAGTCTGAAAACGACACCTCTGTCGCTGATTCGGTTACCGGCACAGATTATGCGCCAACCGTGCGGAAGTTCATATTCTCCCATTTTACGGTTCAGAACCAATTGGTAAATTGCAGCTTGTACTGAAGGAGGAGCAGAGTTCAATTCATCCAGGAATAAAATGCCGCTCGATTCTTTATCCCGTGGAAAAAAGACTGGTGCCATCCAAACGGTCTGCTCGTCACGAATTGCGGGGACACCGCGCAAATCGACGGGGTCCATCTGGGAAAGTCGTACATCGACTAATGTCAGAGAGTGCTTTTTGGCTACTTCGGCAACGATGTAGGATTTTCCTATTCCCGGAGAGCCATGGATAAATACGGGAATGTCGGCACTGATAAGCGTATCGAGATGGGTATAGAGTTCAGTCGTCGTTATCGAAGGTGTCTTCATGCACTCGCCTCAGCGATAAGACATGTAAAACAATGTTCCTGATCATTGCAGCTGGCACATGCAGGCGCAACTTTACCGATCGAATCATAAAGAAATTTTTTCCAGAGTTTATCTTTTGGTTTTATCTGAGCAAGCTGAGGAAAGTGCTGTGCCATGTAAGCTCCCATTTGGATGCGGTTTTTGAACCCAAGATCTTGATAAAGATGATTCATTTCCAACGATTTTTTTGCAATCAACGGTGCAATAACGTAGCGGGCTTCATCATTTATGGCATATTTTTTTAGATAGTTTTCAATCTCATTACGCATTATTTCGTGTTCAGTCATAGTATTCCCCTTTGAAAGGTTTCAAAAGAGAATGCAATTTTTATACTACAGTTGCATTTCAACCATTTTACCCATCGCTATTTCTGACGCTTCACGTCCGAATGCAACACATGCTTCGAGCTCTTCTTCTGTCGGAATCAGTTTGACCTTGAGCGGTTTGAGGGGAAGACGAAATTTAAGCCCTTTTAATCGTTCATGGAGCATCTCAGGAGCTTCTCCAGTCCATCCGTAGGATCCGAACGTAGCACCGATTTTTCCGGTACGTTCAAGATAGGCCATGCATGAGAGCAGATCCCAGGCAGGTTTTACCGCATCACCGTTAATTGTCGGTGAACCGATTAAAATTGCATCCGACTCTTCAAGGAGTGTTATCATATTGGACTCGTCCAAGGATGCCAGGTCGTACATACTTGCACGTATCCCTTCAACCTCATCTGCCCCCTGAGTGATTTTTTCCGCCATTTTATGGGTATTGTCATAACTGGAGATATAAAAAACGGAGAGCATTTTGGTGCCAAATTCATTTTTTCGAAAACGTGCTTCCGAACTCCAAGCTGCATATTTGTTGATATAGCTTTGTGGATTACTACGCAGTATCGGACCGTGCAGAGGAGCTATGAGTTCAATATCAAATGCTGCATAGAGTTGCAAAGCTTGGAGTACAAATTGTTTGAACGGGCGCATAATATGATCATAATAGTAATGAAAGGCGTACGAAAAATCTCCAACCAGATCATCAAAAAGGCGCTCGTCATAATAATGGCTTCCAAAGACATCACCGCTAAAGAGGAGCTTTTCCTCGTGTAGATAGCTGCTCATCGTATCCGGCCAGTGAAGAAAAGGTGTCATGATAAACTCGATCGTTTTATCGCCCAAAGAGATGATTTTTCCTGCTGTGGCGATTTCATAGGGGATATCTGTTTTCACAATCCCTTTCAGCATCATTACGGCTCGACCTGAAATGATGAGCTTGGCTTCAGGAGCCCGTTTCATGAGTTCAATCAGTGCACCGGAATGATCGGGCTCGAGATGATGCAAAACAATGTATTTGATCTCATCATAATTGCACACACGTTCAAGACGAACGAAAAAATCATCGCTAAACTCTTTTTTAACCGTATCCATAACCGCGACACCTTCGCTGCCACGTACAACGTAACTGTTGTACGAACTGCCGTTAGCGGTTTTCATAATGATGTCAAAGGTACGGATTTTTGGGTCAAAGGCGCCTGTAAAGTAGACGTCGGGTTTTATTTCGACGATAGGTGGAAGCATACGCATCCTTCTGAAATCTTTTTAATTTTATATGCATAAAGTATTCTAAATAAGGGTTGCCGAATTTTTTCAAAATGCAATCTAAGCTATAATTCGCATAATAAAAGAGAATGATCTTTAGAACCGAGGACGACTATTGCAGACAGAAGAATTGATTATAAAAGCGCAAGAGTACCTGAAAACACTCCTTAGCGAAGCATTTCATCACAGTGATAAAGAGAATGCCATCGTGGTGTATGACACGCGGTGTCTCATTGCAACGATATTGATGGAAGGGTATAAACGTGCCCTACCGCATGCACGATTGATTGATTTTGATGCACATCAGCCTGCAGAGGTACGGGCTCTATTGGAATCGCTAAATCCTTCTGATTTAGTGGTGTTGATACAATCGACAAATTTCCGTCTCGATGCCTTTCGATTGCGTGTCGAATTATTTAAACTCAAACTAAAAGTGATAGAACATCCTCATTTGAGCCGTATGTCGGACGATGAAGCGCCCTACTTCATTGATTCGTTGGAATACGACAAAGCATATTACCGTCATGTCGGACGTGCCCTACAGTCTAAAATAAACAGTGCCCCTATGGGGGTGCTTGACAGCGGCGGAGAACTGTTGATTTACAATTCCCCTTTCGAGTCGGCAAAAGTCAATATCGGAGATTACACGGGACTTCAAAATTGGGGAGGACAATTCCCATTGGGCGAAGTTTTTACTGAAGCCCAAGATCTAAGAGCCGTTCACGGAAGGGTTAAGATTTATTGTTTCGGTGATGTAACGTACAAAATCAATACACCTGAAACTCCTATAACCCTGATTATAGAAGAAGGCCAAGTAGTCGCATGTGAAAACTCAACACCGGCATTCGATCTCATCCTCTCCAACATACGCAGGGACGAAGGGGGAGTCGTATGGATTCGTGAACTCGGATTCGGACTCAACAGAGCCTTTAGCAAAACACGCACGGTTGCCGATACCGGGACATATGAGCGTATGTGCGGTGTACATATATCGCTTGGGGCCAAACACGGAACATATGGAAAACCGGGATTCAAACGACGAGACGGACTTTACCATGTCGATGTATTTGCAGATACCCATACCTTTTCGTTAGGTGATGAAGTCGTATACAAAGACGGTGCATGGACCGTGTGAATCAAAGACTCAATTCACCCGTAGTTTTGTACGTCCGGTAAACAGTTTCAGAAAGTCGTAAATATCGCTTAGAAAAAAGGCTCTGGTATCTTGGTGATCGAACCGTTGCAGCCATGCACGCTCTTTATTCAGTATCCCGCGGCAGGGGATGACAAACTCTTCATGGGGCAGAAGAGGTTTGAGCATCCCGCAGTCGTTAATTGCCATAACTACCGCATCAAACAGTTCATCGAGACGGTCATCTTCGTCGTAGTGGTAGAGTTTGCCGTCCATCTTATAAAAGCGGTAAATTTCCAGTATTTCATGTGCTTTATCTATTTCATTCATCTTATAGTGCCTTATATGTCATTTCGTGTGCCAAAGCAACCGCTTCATTCGTGACATCGCCTGCATAGGTATTGAGAGCAGTGAGGTAAATTTCATCTTTCAAAAGCACTTCTAACGGTGTAGAAGCAATTTTGATCGCATATGACAAGGTAGCGTTGGTCAATGCAATGGTTGAAGTACGCGGATACATTCCGGGCATATTGGCGACACAGTAATGGACGATTCCATCGACCTCGAAGGTCGGATGGGAGTGTGTTGTTGCATGAGAGCTCTCAAAACATCCCCCCTGATCGATAGAGACATCAACTAAAACTGACCCTTTTTGCATTACCTTGAGCATATCTCGTGTGATTAGTTTCGGAGCCTTTGCACCGGCCACCAAAACGGTACCGACTACGAGATCGGCATTTTTGATACTATTTAATATCGTATCATGTGTCGAATAGAGCATCGTTACATTGGGAGCCATGACGTCCCGCAAATAGGTTAGTCGTTCGAGATTGATATCGAGCATTGTTACCTCTGCACCCAAACCTGCTGCCGCATCTGCTGCCGATTTCCCGGCAACTCCGGCTCCGAGAACTACAACACGGTTTCGTTCTACACCAACCGCGCCTCCGAGTAAACGGCCGCTTCCGCCGTTATATCGGCCTAAATGAACCGCACCGAATAATGTTGCCATTCGACCTGCAATTTCACTCATCGGCTCCAATAATGGCAAACGGCGTCCTGAGCGAAGGGTTTCATAGGCCAATGCCGTAATTTTTTTTGCGCATAGTACTTCGGTCAGTGCTTTATCCGCTGCAAGATGGAGATACGTAAAGAGTATTTGCCCCTCTTTCATCCGTTTGTATTCCACCTCGATCGGTTCTTTGACTTTGAGGATCATATCCGCACCCTCGTATACGTCATCTGCGGTAGCGAGCAATACTGCACCGGCATCACGGTATAAACAGTCGTCAAAACCGCTGCCGACACCTGCCCCCTGTTCTATCAGGACGCTATGCCCCGCTTTAATCAACTCTAAAACACCTGATGGTGTCATACCGACACGGAATTCATCCGTTTTAATCTCTTTAGGAATACCGATAATCATACTTTTCCCCCTATTGCCACTGCATAAAGCAATGCATTATCGGACCAGCGTGAAGCTTCATCATCATAAAAAGCTCCGATTCCGCTGCATCCGACCTCGTGATATTCACACGCCATATAGAGTTCCTGTGCATAGATGCCCGCTTCAATATGAGACGATGCACAAAAATTCTCCGCATAAATTAATACTACCATATTCGCACCTGCGATAAAACGCTGTTCTAAAAGTAAGTG